>JAACTI010000035.1 GCA_009993495.1 Deltaproteobacteria bacterium
TTTAGCCTCCTTGGTTGATGAAAAAGGAGAGTTTGAAACACGAATCTATGGATCTTGTCACCACCCACATCAATGCCGATTTCGATTGCCTCGGGGCAATGATCGCTGCCCGGCGCCTTTATCCCGAGGCGGTGCTGGTCTTCCCCGGTTCCCAGGAGCCGGGTCTGCGCAACTACCTGCTGCACAGTGCCCTCTATGCCTACAATTTCAAAAGTCTCAAAGATGTTGATCTGGCGCAGATTACCCGGCTGATTCTGGTTGATGTGCGCCAGGCCGCGCGCATTGGTTCCTTCGCTGCCGTCGCCCTGGATCCACAGGTTGAACTGCATATTTATGATCATCATCTCTCCACCGAAGCCAGTCTCACCGGCAGTTACGAGCGCATTGAGGATGTCGGTTCGACGGTGACTCTGATGACCCGGATTTTCATCGAACGGGGGCTGGTGCCCAGCGCCGACGAGGCGACCATGATGATGCTTGGGCTCTATGAAGACACCGGCAATCTGCTTTTTGGCTCGACCAGCGTCGCTGATTTTGAGGCTGCGCGCTTCCTGTTCGAGCATGGTGCCAATCTCGATACGGTTGCCGATTTTCTGGTGCGTGAAATGACCCCTGAGCAGGTCGATCTCCTCAATCAACTCCTCAAATCCTGCCGTCGTTTAAAGATTCACGGGATAGAAGTCGCCATCGCTTCGGCCTCTATCGACCTGTATGTCGCCGATCTTGCCAGCCTGGTGCACAAACTTAAAGACATTGAAAATCTGTCGGTGCTGCTGGTCGCCGTGCGCATGGACGATCGGGTCTTTGTGGTCGGGCGCTCGCGGCTGCCGAATGTCGATGTCGCTGAATTGCTGCGCGAGTTTGGTGGGGGCGGACACGCCTTTGCCGCATCGGCGACCGTGCGTGATCTGCCCCTGGTGCAGGTGCTTGAGCTCCTCGAACGCCGGGTGGTTGAAAAAATCTCTCCCGCTTTGACCGCGGCGGATTTGATGAGCGCGCCGGTCAAGTCTTTGCCCCCTGCGGCAAGCGTGCGTCAGGCCGGCGAGTTCCTGACTCGGTTTAATTTCAATGCCGCACCGGTGCTTGATGGCGCGCGCCTGGTCGGGGTGGTCACGCGCCAGCTGCTGGAAAAAGCGCTGCATCATCAGTTGGGCGAGGTACCTATTGCCCAGATTATGTTAAGTGATTATGTCAGCGCTGCACCCCAGGCCGATCTGGCGAGTTTGCAGCAGCTGATTCTGGCCGAGCGGCAGCGCTTTATCCCGATACTCGATGCCGGGCGGCTGGCGGGGGTGGTCACGCGCACCGATTTATTGCACCAGCTGGTGGGCAAAACGGAGTCGGATCCTGAGGGGGCACCCCGCCTTAAACGGAAGAATTTCGCCCGGCTGGTGGCGGAAATTGTTCCACCCCCGCTGTTACAGGTGCTGCAGCAGCTGGGCGAGCTGGCCGAAGAGCTGGATTTCAAAATTTATCTGGTTGGCGGATTTGTGCGTGATCTGCTGCTGCGCAAGCCCAGTTTCGATATCGATATCGTGGTGGAAGGCGACGGAATTGACTTTGCGCGTCAGGTCGCCGGGCCCCTGGGGGCACGCCTGAAGGAACATCAAAAATTTGCCACTGCGGTACTGGTGTGTGCCGATGGACAGAAGATTGATGTCGCCAGCGCCCGGCTGGAATATTATTCTGCGCCGGCAGCTTTGCCGGAGGTCGAACACGCCTCGATTCGCCACGATCTCTACCGGCGTGATTTCTCTATTAATACGCTGGCGATGATTTTGAACCGTTCAAAATTTGGCCAGGTGCTCGATTTTTTTGGTGGTCAGCGTGATCTGAAAGAACATACGATTCGCGTGCTGCACAATTTAAGTTTTATCGAAGACCCGACCCGCGCCTTTCGCGGAGTGCGTTTCGAGCAGCGGCTCAATTTTACCTTAGGTGCCCAGACGGAACGACTGCTCAGAAGCGCGGTTGCCATGGGGGTGGTCGCCAGAGTCGGCGGTCGGAGAATCTTGAATGAACTATGCCATATTCTGGGCGAAGAGCAGGTCATTCCGGCACTGAAACGGCTTGATCAGCTCGGACTCTTGCCGTTTATTTCTCCGGGATTGACCTTTGATGCCGAGGCCGAACGCTTGTTCCGTGCGGCCGCGCGCGCGCGCCACTGGTTTGATCTGCTTTATACCGGCGAAAGCTATGAACCCTGCCTGGTTGACTTGCTGTGTTTGTTCAATCCTCTGCCACGCCGGGAGGTACGTAAAACCGTGGTGCGCTTGGAAATGAAGCAGGGCTGGCAAAAAATGCTGGTGGCCGAAGTTGTGATTGCGCACAAAGCGCTCTTCGCCTTGGAACGTGCCTGCGGCAAAGCCAAAGATCCCTTGGCCAGCCGGATTTGCGCGCTGCTGCGGCCTTTGGCGCTGGAATCCTTGATCTATCTGCAGGCCTTGGCAAGCACGGAGGCGACGCGGCGGGCGATTTCAACCTATGTCACCCAGCTGCGCCATCTGCGTGCTGCGCTTGATGGCCATGATCTCAAAGACCTGGGGTTCCCCCCGGGCCCAAATTACGTTCCCATGTTGCAGCGTTTACTCAACGCCCGTCTCGATGGCGAGGTGCAGACTCGTGAAGACGAAATTCTGTTGCTGAAAAAAGAATTTATCTGCTGAAAATCACAAGGTTATTCCCGCGCTTCTGCCAGTTGACTCTGTGGCGGTCTTCTGCGAAAATTCGCGGGCATTTCTTGTTTGATGTTTTGGCTTTGAAAGGATTGGATGGAAGCGATTCTGTTGAAAATTTCGGTGATGCTGGTGCCGGCGCTCTTGGCAATTATCCTTCACGAAGTGGCCCATGGCTATGTCGCCGATCGCTTCGGCGATCCGACGGCACGGCTCCTCGGGCGCTTGACGCTTAATCCTCTGCGCCACCTCGACCCCATTGGCACCCTGGCGATTTTTATTTTCGGTTTTGGCTGGGCGCGACCAGTGCCGGTCAACACCGGCAATTTGCGCCATCCCCACCGCGACATGATCTGGGTTTCCCTTGCCGGGCCCTTGACCAATTTGAGCCTGGCCCTGGCTTCGGCGGTGCTCCTGCATCTGCTGGGTTTTCTCGAAGCCCGACTGCTGAATCAGGCGGAATTTCTCACGCAGATTAGCCGTCCGTTACGGGTGATGGCGGCGTTTAGTTTATACATCAATGTTTTGCTCGGGCTGTTTAATCTGTTGCCCATCCCTCCCCTGGATGGCGGACGGGTCCTCAGCGGTCTTTTGCCCGCCCGCCAGGCGCAGTGGCTGGCGCGCCTGGAACCCTTTGGCTTTGTGCTGCTGATTCTGCTGATCTTTTTTACCGACATCTGGTCCCGCCTGCTCTCGCCCCTGATAAATCAAGCGGTTCGTCTGCTGGCCGCGGGCCAATATCCTTACGTGCAGGAAGCCATGCGTTTTCTGTTTGGACATTAACCACGTGAGTATCGAAGTCCGACTGGCAAATTTTGATGGTCCTCTCGATCTGCTGCTGCATTTGATTAAAACCAATGCCATGGATATTTATGATATTCCGATGGTGGAAATTACCGATCAGTATCTGGCGGCGATGGAAAAGATGGAGCAACTCAACCTCGACATTGCGGGCGAATTTTTGTTGATGGCCGCCAGCCTGATGCATATCAAATCGAAAATGTTGCTGCCGGTGGCCGTCGAGGATGATCCTGAAGACGAAACCCTTGATCCGCGCGCTGAGCTGGTGCGCCGTCTGCTTGAATATCAGCGCTACAAGCAGGCCGCCCAGGATCTTGAGCAACTGCCCTGGTTGGAGCGCGACATCTTTTTGGCGCGCATTCCACGGCCGGAATCGGCCGGCGTCCCTGGGGGTGAAGCGGCCGACCAGGAGGTTGGTATTTACCAGCTGGCTGCGGCTTTTCACCGCCTGATGCAAACGGCAAAAGTCGAGACCATGCACGAGGTGATGCGTGAACAGCTGTCGGTACGCGACTACATTGAAAAAATCCTCACGCGTCTTGCCGGTGGCAAGCACCTGGCTCTGAGGGATTTCCTGCCCTCGGGGGCCACCCGGCAGGAGCTGGTGGTCACGTTTCTGGCCATGCTTGAGCTGGTCAAAATGCGTTTGCTGGAGGTTTCGCAAAGTGCCGAGTTTCAGCCCTTGTGGCTGAAATTGGTGGTTCAGCTTCCCGGGGTTGATCCGCAGCCGTTGCGCGAGGAGGGGTTTGGTTATGCATGACACTGTGCGCGCCCTGACGGCCCTGATCTTTGCCGCCGAAACGCCCTTGAGTCTCGACCGCCTCAGTTTTTTGCTTGAGATGCCGCGCGCCGAATTGACACCCCTGCTGACCGAGTTGAAACAACGCTTTGCCCCTGGACGCCAGGGATTTTATCTCGCCGAGGTCGCCGGCGGTTACCAGTTTCGCAGCGATTCGGATCTCTCCGGGTGGCTGGCAAAGCTGCATCACGAACGGCCGCCGCGTTTTTCGCCTGCGGCCCTTGAAACCCTTGCAATTATTGCGTATCGCCAACCGATCACGCGGGCCGAAGTCGAATATTTGCGCGGGGTTGATTCCGGTGGCGTGCTGAGAACCTTGCTTGAACGAAATTTCGTGCGCATTCTGGGTAAAAAAGACGTTCCTGGTCGACCGCTGATGTATGGCACTCATGCGCATTTTCTGGAATTTTTTGGATTGAACAGCCTCAACGACTTGCCGACACTCAAGGAATTTTCCGCTCTCGATGCCGCATTGGCTCAGGAAAGCCTGGCAGCCGATGGGCCACTAACCCCAACTGATGGTTTTGAGAGTTCAGTATGAGTGAACGTCTACACAAAATAATTGCCGCCAGTGGCCTGATGTCGCGGCGCCAAGCCGAGGAGATGATCCGCCTGGGGCGAGTGAAGGTTGATGGGCGGGTTGCCGGCCTGGGAGAAAGCGCCGAGCCGGGTGAGGTCGAAATTCGGGTGGATGACCAGGTGATTGGCGCGATGGCCTCCGGGGTGACCGTCATGCTCAACAAGCCCGTTGGTTATATCTGCACGATGAATGACCCCTCCGGTCGGCGGCTGGTCAGTGAGCTGCTGCCGCCGGAACTTGGGCGTCTTTACCCGATTGGGCGGCTGGATTTTAATACGGAAGGTTTGTTGTTGTTGACCAACGATGGGGCTCTGGCCCAGCATTTGATGCACCCGCGCCACCATGTGAGTAAAACCTATCTGGTCAAGGTGCGTGGTCAACTCGACGGACATAAACGCCAGGCGCTGGAAACCGGAGTTCTGCTCGACGATGGTCCGACCCATCAGGCGAGGGTCGCCGCGGTGCGCGCCCACGGCCGGAATTGCTGGTTCGAGCTGACCTTACATGAAGGTCGCAATCGTCAGGTGCGTCGCATGTGCGAAGCCTTGGGGCTGGGGGTGGTACGCCTGAAGCGCATAGCTGTGGGCGACTTGACTTTGGGGGAATTGCCGCGTGGGGCCTGGCGCAAATTGACTGCGGCAGAATTAAATCGCCTCAGGTAGAGCATCCCACCCGTATGATCTGCCTTGGTTGACCGCAGCCCGGAGATGGCAGCTTTGTCACCATGCCCATCGAGGGTTCTTCCATGCGGCAAAGGTTCGGTTATTCTTACGAATTATCGCTGTGCCCACGGGGGTTTTCTTGACAATGTCGCCTTGCATCTCGTATCTTTTGCGGGTAGACAAGCCGTGGGTTCTTTATTGGGGAGATCAGCATTTTGGCGGATAAACAGAAATTTATTGATTCGGCCCAGAGAAACATTAAAAAGAAGCTGCTGCCGCGGGCGATTAAAGATCTGCAGAAGGTGGTCGAAATCGATCCACGCGACATTCGTTATCGTCAGCGTCTCGCCGAGCTGTTGGTCAAGGAAAATCGCACTGCCGAGGCCTTTGAACAATACGAGACCGTGGCCAAGTACTTTGCGACCAATGGTTTTTATCTCAAGGGCATTGCCATTTACAAGCAGATGCAGCGCCTTGATCCGAGCCAGGTCGGCATTTTTACCCGTTTGGCTGAATTGAATGAAAAGCAGGGCTTGATCGGTAATGCGCTGGCCGAGTTGCGCCAACTGGTAGCCTATTATGAAAAAAACCAGATGCTCGCCGATGCGATCAAAACTCTCGAAAAGATGCGGGATCTTGATCCCACCAATCTCAATGTGCAGGTCAAGTTGATTGAAATTCACCTCACTCACGGCCATCAGACCGAAGGGCTGGTGGAACTTGAACGCGTGATTGCCCAACTTGAAGCCAAGCAGGAATATGACAAGGTTCTGCGTTTGTACAAGATGTTTCTGCCGCATTTTGAGACGAATGACACATTGCAACGCAAGCTGGCACAGACCCTGTTCCTGAAGGGAGATGTTGAGCGGGCGATCGAACTGCTGAAAACCCTGCTGCAAGACCAGCCGCAGGATAGCGAAATTCTGCAGCTGCTGGCGCGGGCCTACGCTCAACGCCAGGATCACGAAAATGCCCGGCTAACTTACAGCCAGTTGTTAAAACTTGACCCCGATGATCTGGATCTGCGTCAGGCGCTGGTGCAGTCTTATTTCAACGAAAATCGTCTTGAAAAAGCCCTTGCCGAATTGGAAGACTGGAAAGAAGCTTTTTTACGTGGGAATCGCCTCGATTTCCTTACAGAGTGTTACGAGCGCCTGCATCAAGATTTGCCCCAGAACCAGCAGGTTATTTTGACCCTCGACTCAATTTATGAGATTACCGGCGAGGGCGATAAGCTGTTGAAAATTTCAGCGACCGAACCAGATTTCAGCCGTCATCAGCCTGAAATCCTTACCGAACATGAGACCCTGTCCGATGCTTTGCTCGGCACCATTGATCCGGATGAAGATCTTTACATTGTTGAACGCAACGCGCGCCAGCAGGGCGGGGATTTTCCTTCCGCACTTGAGCTGGAACCGGTAGATGAAACTGCCGACGCCGATAAGGAAGAGATTCTGGAGCTGGATCTCAGTGATGACCCCCTGGGGTTGGGTGCCGATAACGATGGGTTGAACCTTGACCTTGATCTTGATGCCGCGCCTGCTTCACGGGATGTTTCCGCCGATTTGGAAGAGGCCGAGTTTTACCTGCAGCAGGGCCTGTTTGATGAGGCGGAAAAGGTTTGCCGGGGCATTCTCGTCGATTATCCCGACCACCCCGAGGTGAGTGAAAAGCTTAGCCTTATCGCAGCGCAGCGCGGCAGTAGCCAGACTCAGGGGGAAACTTCGGTTGAATTGCAGGATCTGGCGGCTGAATTGCGGGACAATGATTTTTCTGACTTCGATGCCGAAACTCCCGCCACTGAATTACCCTCTGCGGCGACGTCCGAAGCGGCCGCTAGTTTCTTTGCCGATGTTGATCTTGACGATCTGGGGGCCGATGAGCTGTTTGCGGATGAGCCGCAGGCTGCGAACAAAAAGGTCTTCCGCACCGATGTCGACGAGCAGATTGCCGCCGACGACATGGAATCCCACTACAACCTGGGCATTGCCTACCGCGAAATGGGGCTGCTTGATGACGCGATTGCCGAATTTGCCAAGGTTAAGCGCAGGTCGAATCGTTATGTCGATTGTCAGACTCTGACCGGCCTGTGTTTTCTCGACAAGGGGGATACTGATCGCGCCGAGCAGTCTTATAAGGCAGCTCTGGCCAGCGAGGCGCTCGGCAAAGACCAGGAATTGAGTCTGTATTACGACCTGGGAACTCTTTATCAGGAGAGTGGGCGCCCGCAAGATGCCCTGGCGAGTTTTCGCATGGTGTCGGAACAGGATGCGAACTTTCGCGATCTTGTCAGTCGCATTGCCGGTTTGCAGAAGCTGCTGGGGAGCGCAACCGATGATACCCCTGCGGACGCAGCCGGCGGCAAGAATCGGATTTCCTTTTTATAACCCACACGCCGGCAGCTCATTCCACGCGGGTTGCACCTAATTCTCCTGTCTGCTGAAGCGGGCAGGGCATGGAGAGCCAATGGGGTACGCAGAATTCTTTCAGCTGGAGCATGAGCCCTTTTCCAACGCGCCGAGCGACAGATTTTATTTCAACAGCGAACAGCATGATCAGGCCTTGATGCGCCTGATGTATGCGATTGATTCCGACAAGGGGCTGGCGGTGCTGATCGGCGGTGTGGGGACGGGCAAAACCACCCTGGCGCGGCGGATGCTCGACAACCTGAATGTCGAACATTATGAATCTTCGCTGTTGGTCATGATCCATTCGGCCGTGACCCCGGTTTGGATTTTGTCGCGAATTGCCCTGCAACTGGGGGTGAAAAATCCCGAATCTGATCCCCTGGCAATCTTGAAACAGCTCTACGAACGTCTGTTGCAGATCCATGAACAGGGGCGCAAGGCCGTGGTGCTGATCGACGAAGCCCAGATGCTGCAAAGTCGTGAGTTGATGGAGGAATTCCGTGGTTTGCTCAATCTGGAAATCCCGGAAAAAAAGCTGCTGAATGTGGTTTTTTTTGGCTTGGCGGAGCTGGAGCAGACCATGAAGCTAGATGAACCTCTGGCCCAGCGCATAGCCGTCAAATATACGCTCAAACCTTTATCTGCCGCTGCTACCCGGTGCTATGTCAGCCACCGTCTGCGGGTGGCGGGGAGCAAAAGTCTGCCCTTCGAAGCGGCGGCGATTGATAGTCTGCACCGCTATTCGGGTGGGGTGCCGCGTTTGATCAATACTCTTGCCGACAATGCCATGTTTGAAAGCTATATGCGTCACGAACAGCTGGTTCAGCGAGCCATTGTTGACAGTGTTGCCGCCGATCTTGGTTTGCATCCCCAGGTTCCCCTGGTGAGCGCGCCTCTCTCCCCCGCGGCTCAAGCTTCAGACCATGATGAAATTGATTCATTGCTGGAGGGTTTAGATCGCTGAGTTTTCATTTTTTTACACAATTTATCCAGTGGCGACCGGGGTTTGGGTCGCTACTGCTGTTTTTGACGGGGCGATTTGAGTGAGCCAGAACGCAACAATTAAAATTCTCGACGAACAGCTGTGTAACCAGATTGCTGCGGGCGAAGTGGTTGAGCGCCCGGCATCGGTGGTCAAGGAGATGGTCGAAAATTCCCTTGATGCCGGGGCTGACGACATTTTGATTGAGCTGGCCGCCGGGGGCCGCAAATTGATTCGTGTCAGTGACAATGGTTGCGGCATGAATCGGCAGGATGTTTTCCTGGCCCTCGAACGCCATGCCACCAGTAAAATTACTCAGGCCGAAGATCTCTTCGCCTTGCGGAGTCTCGGCTTTCGCGGCGAGGCCCTGGCGTCCGTGGCATCGGTGTCACGCTTTCGCCTGCGTAGTTGTGCCGGCGAAGATGGCCTCGGACAGGAAATTCTGGTCGAAGCGGGTCAGGTGCGCAAGGCGCAGGAAGTCGGCATGGCGCGCGGGACCCTGATCGAAGCCCGTGACCTTTTTTTCAACCAGCCCGCCCGACGTAAATTTTTACGCACCGAACAAACGGAACTGGGGCACTGCGCCGATATCGTCAGCAAGCTGGCCCTGGCCTGCCCGCAGGTCAGCTTTCGTCTGCGGCATGAGAATCGGACGTTGTTGGAACTGCGCCGCGAAAAAGGCTTGGCCGAACGGGTTGCCGCCCTTCTCGGTCGTCAGGTGCTTGAGGACATGCAGCAAGTGACGGCGATGGATGAGCAGACCGGTCTGCGACTCTCCGGGCTGGTGGGGCAACCGACCTTGAGTCGTTCGACCACGGCGCATCTGTACGTTTTTATCAACGGGCGTTCCATTCGAGATCGCGTGGTGCAACATGCGGTGCTTGATGGCTATCGACATCTGTTGATGAAGGGGCGTTATCCGGTGGTCGTGTTGTTTCTCGACCTTCCTCCAGCCCAGGTTGATGTCAATGTTCATCCGACCAAACATGAGGTCCGCTTTCGCCAGCAGCGCGAGGTGCATGATTTTATCGCCGCGGCCTTACGCCGACATTTGCAACCCGCGACCTGGGTGCAGAGCCCCCGCGGAGGGAGCCCGGATCCCGAGAAGACCCCCCAAGGCCGCCCTGTTCACCCAGAGCGTGAGCCGGAGACCGCCGTTCACGATGGTCTCCAGCCCCAATATGTCGCTGATTCGGGGCGTTTCCCGCTGACCCTGCCGCCTGTGGCAACCCCTTTGCCTGCTGCGCGTCTGCTTCCTGACTCCGGGGTCTTCCCCTCCCCACATGAGGGCAGTTTTTTTGCCAACCTGCGTTACCTGGGGCAGTATCATAACAGCTATCTTCTCTGTCAGGATGGCGAAGATCTGATGTTGATCGATCAACACGCCGCCCACGAACGCATCGGTTTCGAAAAGCTTAAATCCGATTTTGCGCGGGGGGCAGTGCCCCGGCAGAGCCTGCTTTTTCCCGAAATGCTTGAGCTCGATTTTCGCAGCATCCAGGCCCTTGACGCCCATCTCGACGAGCTGGCGGCCCTGGGTTTCGAAATTGAACCCTTCGGAGGGAAATCCTACGTCCTCAAGGCAGTGCCGGCCCTGCTTGCCGGGGTGAGTTGTGCGCCGCTGCTGGTCGATATTGCCCTGGAACTGGAACAGCAGGGGCAGAGTTCGGTTTTGCAGGATCAGCTTGACGAGGTGTTGATCATGATGGCTTGTCACGGCGTCATTCGCGCCAACCAGGCTCTTGATCCGCGGGAAGTGCGCGCCCTGCTCGAAAAGCTCGATCAGGTAGATTTTCGTGGCAACTGTCCCCATGGCCGTCCGGTGAGTCAGCGTCTGACCCTGCGCGAAGTTGAGCGTATGTTCCGCCGCTGAAAAGAAAGAGAGCCCATGGGCCAGATACCACTGCTGATCATTCAGGGACCAACCGCTTCGGGTAAAACCGCCTGGGCGATTCGTCTGGCGCAAAAATTCCCCCTTGAAGTCATTTCGGCCGACTCGCGTCAGATTTATCGGCAGATGACCATTGGAACCGCTAAGCCCAGCCCGGCAGAACGCGCGGCGGTTCCCCACCATCTGCTCGATCTGATCGCGCCTGATCAAAACTATTCCGTTGCCGCTTATGTCGAACAGGCGCGTGAAATTGCCCGTGATATTTTTAACCGGGGGAAGTTGCCTTGTGTTGTCGGCGGCACCGGCTTGTATATCCGTGCCCTGGTCGGTGGATTGGCTGATGTCCCTCAGGGGGATCTTGATCTGCGCAATCAACTGAAGTTGCGAGAAGAGCACGGCGGGGCCGGAACCCTGTACCGTGATTTGGCGCAGATTGATGCGGTCGCCGCCGCCACAATCCACCCGCATAATCTGGTCAAGATCATCCGTGCCCTCGAAGTTTTTCATCTCAGCGGCCAGCCCATATCTCTGCTGCAGCAGCAGCATGGTTTTAGTGATCATTTTTTTCGCCCAGTGTTTTTGGCTCCGGCCTGGCCGAAAGACCTTCTGCACCAGCGGATTGCCCAGCGCAGCGCGCAAATGCTTGAACAGGGACTGATCGATGAAACCCGCTGCCTGGTGGCACAATATGGTCAACACCTCAAGGCACTGCAAACTCTGGGCTACCGCGAAACCCTGGCATATCTGCGCAATGAATTATCTCTGACCGAGCTGGATGCTGAAATTCAGCGGCAAACCCGGCGGTATGCCAAGCGGCAGATGACCTGGTTTCGTAAAGAAAAACAAACAATTTGGGTTGATTCCTGTCAGGAGTCTGGTAGGATATGTGAATTGATTCGCACTTTAATCACGTGGTGAAGCTGTTGCAATGACCTCTGGTCACGCCCAAAAAACGCCATTATTATGTTAATTTACTCACAAGGAGCGGAAGATGCCGAAGTCACCATTTAATATTCAGGATCAATATCTGAACCAGGCGCGCAAAGAACGAGTTAAGGTCAGGGTTAAAATGATGTCCGGGGTCGATTTTGAAGGCTACATTAAATCCTTTGACAGCTTTTGTGTGCTGGCAGAGAGTGAGGGCGATATTCTGGTGTATAAACACGCCATTGCTTCGATTACCTCCATTGATGGAACCTTTCGCCTCCATGGTGGGCGCGACTAATATCTGCGCGCCGATTTTTTTACATCACTACCGTTTTCAACAAGGGGTGCTGCCCGGCGGTACCTCTTTTTTTTGGTGCGCCAGGCATGGCTCCATGTCCTCTTGCAGTGATAGAATGCCCTCATGTTAGCAATTGAGCAGATTCTGCCCGGCTCCGCAGCTGAGGCTGCCGGGGTTGAAATCCATGACCAGTTGATGGCCGTTGGAGTGCGCAGCATTAATGACCTGGTGGATTATCACCTGGCGCTTGCGGCTGACGTCGACCTTGAGGTTTTGCTCCAAGACGCCGCCGGAAAGGTTCGTGTCGTTTTTATCCCGCGCAGCGCCGATGAAGACCCCGGCATTGTTCCCCAACATCCGGAACCGGCGCGTTGCGGTAATGACTGCCTCTTCTGTTTTGTGCACCAGTTGCCCAAAGGGTTGCGGAGGTCTTTGTATGTCAAGGATGAAGACTATCGTTTTTCCTGGCTTTATGGGGCTTACATCACCCTGGGCAATATTCGTAAAACCGAACTGGCGCGCATTATCGCCGATCACCTCTCGCCCCTCTACATCTCCGTTCATGCGACGGACGAGGTTTGTCGTCAAAGGTTATTGGGCAAGCCGGTGGCGCCCATTTTACCGCTGCTTGAACGTTTGTGCGCTGCCGGAATCGAGCTCCATACCCAGATTGTTGTTTGCCCGGGTTTGAACGATGGCAGGGTGCTGCGCCAGACGATTGAAGATCTGCGCCACTTCTGGCCGCAGATTCGTTCCCTGGCGGTGGTGCCGGTGGGTTTGACGCGCCATCGTCAGCATCTGCCGCTTCTGGCCGTCCCCAGCCCCCTGCAAGCTCAGGACATCCTCGACCTGATCGCAGGTTTTCAGACCTTGCAACTCAAGCAGACCGGCAGCCGTTTTGTCTTTGCCGCGGATGAACTTTACCTGCGTGCCGGCCGCGAATTGCCACCTTTAGCGGATTATGAAGACCTATGGCAGCGCGAAAACGGTGTCGGTCTGCTCGCCGGCTTCCGCAGCGAAGTCGCCGAAGTTCTGCTTGACGCGGTGCCCCTTGAGATGAAGAAGGTCAGTTTAGTCACGGGAACGTCCTTTGCCGAGGAGCTGCGCAGCTTTGCCACCCAACTGGGTTTGCGCACCGGGGTTAAGCTGCAGGTGATCGCGGTCGAAAATCATTTCTT
>JAACTI010000294.1 GCA_009993495.1 Deltaproteobacteria bacterium
CAAGCTCGACCTGCCGGCGGAGGATTCCCTGAGCCTGGCGCGTAACTTTACGCGCGGCGCTGCCCTGCGCGTCGGCGTGGTGCGACTGGCGCGCATCTCCAATCACACCGATTTCGAAGCCCTGGCGCGGGAGCCGGATGTCGATCTGCTCTATGTTGAGCATCCCGCCCAGCTCGATGATCTCGATCTGCTGATCCTGCCGGGAACCAAAAGTACCCTGGCAGATCTCGATTTTTTGCGCCAGAGCGGAATCTTCCCGGCGATTTTGCGCTATGCCGCCAGAGGTGGACGCCTCATCGGTATCTGCGGCGGATTGCAGCTGCTCGGGCAGAAGATTTTCGATCCGCAGGGGGTGGAGACCTCCTGCACTGCCGGGGAGGGCCTGGGATTGCTCGATCTTGAAACCACCCTTCTGGCGGAAAAACACACCCATCAGGTGCAGGCGCAGTTGCTGCCGGCGGCGGCGACTGCCGGATTCGCGGGCCTCAGGAGGCTGCAAGGCTATGAGATTCATGCCGGAACCACCGAATATGGTCCGGCCTGTCGCCCGCTGCTGCGCATCGAGAGGCGTTCGGGCGAATCAGTCATGCTGGATGATGGCGCGGTCTCGGCGGACGGGCGCATCTGGGGCACTTATGTGCACGGAATTTTTGACAACGATGAACTGCGCGCGGCGGTGCTTGCCCCCTTGCGGCGTGGTTTGGCCGGGCGGGCAGATGCCAGTTACAATCTTGATGCCGAGCTCGACCGGCTTGCCGCGCACCTGACCCTTCATCTTGATCTACAGCGTATCTTCTCATGGTTGCCCGCGCCGAGAGGTGAAAAATGAGTGCGGAGCTGCTGCTTGCCGCGTTTGTTCTCGATCTGTTGATTGCCGATCCGCGGGGCTGGCCGCATCCGGTGGTATGGATCGGTCGGTTGATCAGTGTCGGCGAAACGCCGCTGCGCGAGCAGATCAAAGACGAATATTGGGGCGGGCTGCTGCTGGTGCTGCTGGTGGTGGGCGCCACCGGGCTGAGTGCGCTGCTGGCGCTGACCCTGGCCGGTGCCGTGGCGGGCTGGCTGCAGCTGCTGCTCAGCCTGTGGCTGGCGGCGAGCTGCCTGGCCCTGCGTGGACTGCATCGGGAATCGCAGCCGGTAATTGAAGCGCTGCAGCGGGGCGAACTGGATGCAGCGCGTCAGGCTTTGGCGATGATCGTCGGTCGCGATACGGCGCAACTCGATGCAGCGGGGATTCTGCGCGCCACCGTCGAGACCCTCGCGGAAAATGCCGCGGATGGGGTGATCGCCCCGCTCTTCTATCTCTGTCTGGGGGGACCGGTGGCGGGGTTGCTCTACAAGGCGGTCAATACCCTCGACTCGATGATCGGTTACAAAAATCAGCGTTATCTGCACTTCGGCCGGGTCGCAGCACGGCTCGATGATCTGCTCAACTGGTTTCCGGCGCGGCTGACCGGCCTGTTGCTGGTGGCGGCGGCCTGGCTGAACGGCATGGATGGGCCGGGTGCCTGGCGCATGATGCGGCGTGACGCAAAGCGGCACTTAAGCCCCAACGCCGGCTGGCCTGAAGCGGCTGCGGCCGGAGCCCTCGGGCTGCAACTGGGCGGCGATGCGTTTTACGGTGGTGATTATGTGGAAAAGGCAACTTTTGGCGAGCCGCTGCGACCGATTGTCATCGCGGACTATGGACGCATGCTTCGGCTTTTGTACACCAGTGCCCTGCTGGGACTACTGTTGGCTTTGCTGCTTTTGGGCGTGTCGTCATGAGAATTCACGGCGGCGGAGTTGATCAGGCGATGCGTGAGCTGGGGCTTACGCGGGAGCAGATCTGTGATTTTTCGGCGAGTATCAACCCCTTGGGGGTGCCGCCGGAGGTAATGCAGGCGCTGTCAGACGCCCTGGGCCGCATCAGTGACTACCCCGAGGCGGAGGCCGCCAGTTTACGCACCGCCCTCGCCGAGTACCATAGATTGCCCACGAGTCGGCTGCTGCCGGGCAGCGGCTCCACCGAACTGATCTATCTGCTGCCGCGCGTACTGCGTCCGCGACGCGCGCTGCTCTTGCGTCCCTGTTTCGGCGAATATGCTCCGGCCCTGCAGCAGGCGGGCTGCCTGATCGATTACTGTGATCTCGATCCTGATGATGATTTTGCCTTTGCGCCCGAAGCGATTCTAGCAGCGCGGCGCGCCGAGACCGATCTGGTGGTGCTGGCCAATCCGGGCAACCCCAGTGGCGTTGCGATCCCCCCTGCCAAGCTGCTGGAAGTGGCGGATCAGCTGGGCGATTGTCGTCTGCTGGTCGATGAGGCCTTTGTCGATTTCTGTCCCGCACACTCCCTGCTGCCGCAGCTGGCGGGGCGCAACAACCTGCTGCTGCTGCGCTCGCTGACCAAGTTTTACGCCATCCCCGGCCTGCGTGCCGGCTATCTGGCCGCTGACCCTGCCGATATTGCACTGCTGGCGGCGGCCCGTGAACCCTGGACCCTTTCCTGTCTGGCCATCGCCGCCGCGCGGGCCTGTCTCACCGCACGCGATTTTCAGGCCCTGACCCTGCAAACCATTCCCCGGTTACGGCGGGAGTTGCAGCAGGGGCTCGAAGCCCTGGGTTGGCAGGTGTATCCCGGGGCAGCCAATTACCTGCTCTGCCGTTTGCCGACCCCCGGGCCAAGGGCGCCTGAGCTGGTGGAACTCTTGCGTCCCCAGGGATTACTCCTGCGCAGTTGTGTCGATTTCCCCCCCCTCGATGAAACCTTTCTGCGCGTCGCAGTACTTAACCAATCATCCAATCGCCGCTTGCTCGATCTCCTGGCCAGGGTTGCCTGAATCCCGAAACCTTCAGTTGGCAGGCAGTTCTTCGATGCGGATGTCGTCAATCAGCACCGGGTTGCGATCCTGGGGGCCCTCGCGGAAAAAGACCAGGTGAATCATGCCGGTTTCCGTGCCGGTGGTGAAATCGAAGCTCTGTGGCTGATTTTCGACTTTGCCCCTCAGCGTGATTCCCGGCTGTGAACCACGCTGATAATCCTTGACCATGGATTCGGAAAACTGTTCGCCAATCCATTGAAATTTATCAAATTCGAGCACTCCAATTCCAGCACTGGCGCCTTCGACAAGATCGCAGCTGAGTAGAGCACTGACCCGGTAACGGGTTACGGGTTTAACGGCGATGGGTGAAAAGATGCCGACGGAATCAATGCCCTTGATCGCGCGAAAACCGAATTTGACATTGTCACTTTCTTCCGCCGCTTTCAAGGGCCCGGAGGTGCGCAGCAGATGCTCAATATAGGTGCGCCAGAATTGCAAGCCTTCGCTATCATCATCCGCCGGGCGGTAAGTCCCCGCACGCGGGAAGAGGGAGAGCTGCGGCTCCCCTTGAAAATTTTCAAACAAGGGTGGCGTTGGCGGGCTCTGCTCCTCAATGCTCGCCATAGGAGCATCCTTTGAAACAGCTTCGGCCAAGGTTTCCGGCGCTTTTAGCGCAGAATCGCCTGCCGTCGATTTCGGGGCTGTCGTGGCGGGTTCTTCCTTTTTTGATTGGCAGGCCATTAGCGGCAAAGTGCAGAAGAGTAATAAAATCAGCAAATTTTTCATGTCACATCCTGTCGCGGAGAGTTGTCTGGCCCAGTGGCACGGCATTGTAAAAGATTGTGCCGTTGCTGGCCAGCAGTTTTCCCATGACCGACATTTCCTGATGACGGCGCAGCGCGCTTCTGCTAGGATTGCGCGGTCAAATTGTCTGTCCACGAAAGGTGATGCTTATGCTGCAACGTATTTTGTTTTTGCTGGTTTTGTTCGCGCTGCTGGCGGGATGTAGTCAGGATAAAACCGAGCAGCCCAAAACCGCTTCCCCATCGGCGAAAGCGGTTCATCCGACAATCAACACCTCCCAGCCACCCACCTTTGCCGACCAGGCCGGTAAAATTTTTGACCGGGTCAATTCGGTGATCAGCGGTTATCAGGCTTATCGCGGCCAGGCGCCACAAAAACTGACGGATCTCGATCAGGGTGACTACATGTTCGACAGCCAGTATCTGGCCGACATGGTGCCGGATGGGAGTCAGCTGTATCTCGAATTGTCGCCTGAACTTGCCAGCTCGCGGCTGTGGCTTGAAACCTCAGGCGAGGTCCAAATTGCCAGTCGTCAGCTTACAGGAACCCAGGTGGAAACCCTGGATAAAGCGAAGCTGACAAACTTAAAAGCCAGTTGGCAGACTCTTGCCTCTGTGGGCCGTTTGACCCAGGTAAAACGCTGACAGCGGCGGGGCAAACAAAGGTGGTTTTCGGTTGATCTGGCGATTTTTCAGTTCGGTCAAGCTGACCCTTGGCCTGTTGCTGGTCATGGCGGTTGCGGCAGTCCCCGGAACGGTGATCCCGCCTGAGATGGGGCGCTATGAAGTTTTCTATCAAACGCCCTGGTTCCGGGTGCTGCTGGGTCTGCTGGCCCTCAACCTTCTGGTGTGTACAATTCGCACCATTGGCCGCAATCTGCACGATCGGCGACGTTTTTCAGCCCGGCTGGAACAACCGGCCACGGCGGCCCTGAAATTAGATGCCGCATCCATAGATATCCTCGCTACCCGCCTGAAAACTCTGGGGTTTGCCGCCGATGTCACCGGCAATCGCCTGTGGGCGACTCGGGGCCGCGTGGGTCGCTGGGGCTCAACTCTGGTACATCTCAGTGTGCTGTTCATCATGCTGGGCGCAACTCTGGGCCAAACCGGCTTTGTCGGCACCATCAACACCTATCTGAACCACTTGAATCTGGAATATTTTGACTGGCAGTCTCAGGCTGACCGTCCCTTAGGTTTTGGGGTGCGGGTTGATGCTTTCCGCCTGGTTTATTACCCGATTACCCTACGTTTTGAAGCGCGTGATCCCCAAAAGGGTACAAGGACAAGCATCACCCAGAGCGAAGGAGAAAGTTTCGTCTTTGGCGACGGCCGACGGATTCAGATCAAAAGTTTTGATCCACACCGCAAAATGTTGACCCTGGGTATTTATCAGCAGGAAAAATATCTGGGGGATTACCGACTTGACGATAAAGGTGAAAATTTCGGGGCCTTGCCAAATCCGGGGTTCACGGTGCGCAAGATTGAGTTTCGCGATCCGGTGCTTAAACA
>JAACTI010000295.1:0-2468 GCA_009993495.1 Deltaproteobacteria bacterium
ACCATGATGATAGAGTTGCTGCGCCCCTGCTGATAGCGGCGGCGCAGTTCCTGGCAGATTTCTTCAAGGTCGTAGGCTTCTTCGGGAATCAGGGAGTATTCTGCGCCACAGGCAATGGCCGAAACCACCGCCAGATAACCGCAGTTGCGCCCCATGGTTTCGACCAAAAAAGCGCGGTCGTGGGAGGACGCTGTATCTTTGATATTATCGACCGCGTAAGCGATGTTGTTCAGGGCGGTGTCAACCCCCAGGGACATATCGGTAAAACAGATGTCGTTGTCGATGGATGCCGGAATGCCAATCACTGCGGTTCCCTGGCGCGTCAACGCCAGACCGCCAGCCAGGGAACCGTCGCCACCAATGACAATCAGGCCCTCGACCCCCATCCCCTCCAGGTTTGCGGCGGCCAGACGCTGCCCGGCTTCGGTGCGCATCTCTTTGCAACGCGCACTTTGTAAAAAGGTGCCGCCGCGTTGCATGACGTTGCTGACGGATTTGGTCGACAGCAATTCATAATGCCGATCAATTAACCCCTGAAAACCTTTTTGAATGCCGACAATCTCAAGCCCCTGGGCCAGCCCGGTGCGCACTACGGCGCGCACCGTAGCATTCATGCCTGAACAATCGCCACCACTGGTCAATACTGCTATGCGTTTCATTTTTCAGACTCCTTACGTCAGGGATAATTTATTGCGTCGACAAAAACAGCATGAGTGTAGCCGAATCTCGTACGTTTTGCAGTGAAGAAAAAAGAGCCATAGAAATTGTTTTTCACGGCTTTTTTATTAGTATCTTCAAAAGAATTGATTGACCTCACGGGTTCTTCTGGTACAGTTTAAAACCAACGACAGCCGTTATCGACACAGGGTTTTTGCCAATGCCAACGACTATTCCTGAAACTTTGCCGATTTATTCTTTGAAAGAACAGATCATTTTCCCTTACATGATTCTGCCGGTTTTCTTTGCGCCCGAAGCAATGACGATTATTGATGCGGCGATGAAAGAGAGCCAGATGATTGGTGCGGTCTATTGCCCAGGGCAGCAAGACGTCTGCGCCTTTGATGAGCACCCGCGGGTCGGTACCGTCTGCCGGATCAACCAGTTGGTGAAATTCCCCGATGGCGGTGGCAAGGTGACCCTCGAAGGGATACAGCGCTTTATTTTGCACGCTGCGGTTCAGAAAGAACCTTTTCTCAAGGCCTCCATCGCATTAGTGGTCGAAAAAGAAGAACGCGGCCTGGTGGTCGATGCCTTGGTGCAAAGTGTCAATGCTTTGCTGAAAATTGCTCTGGCTTACGGCCGCCCCCTGCCGGAAGATGTGCTGAAAATGATCGATCGCATCGAAGACCCGGGCCGCCTCGCCGATCTGATTACCGTGTATCTGGGGGTTGAGCCGGACGTCCAGCAAGAACTGCTCGCGATTCTTGAACCGATTGAACGCCTGAAATCTGTCTATATGCACCTGACCTCTGAAGTCCACAAAATGCAGGTCAAGGGGGAAATTGCCCAGGAAGTCAACAAACGCATGGGCAAGTCGCAGAAGGAACACCTGCTGCGCGAACAGATGAAGCAAATTCAGCACGAACTGGGCGAACAGGATCCACGCCAGGCGGAAATGAACGAACTGCGCAAGAAAATCCGTGCTGCCCTCATGCCTGATGAGGTGCTGGCGGTGGCTGAGAAGGAGTTGCGCCGTCTGGAACAGATTAACCCGGCTTCGCCGGAATATACGGTTTCGCGCACCTACCTCGATTATCTCTGTAGTGCGCCCTGGCGTAAGAGTACCGCCGATAATCTCGATATCCACCAGGCGGAAAAGGTGCTGAATGAAGATCATTATGACCTGAAAGATGTCAAAGAACGCATTCTGGAGTATCTGGCGGTGCGCACCCTGCGCGAGACCACCAAAGGGCCGATTTTGTGCTTCGTCGGACCCCCGGGCGTCGGTAAGACCAGCCTCGGACGCTCCATCGCTCGGGCCATGGGGCGCAAGTTTATCCGGGTTTCTTTAGGCGGAATGAAAGACGAAGCCGAAATTCGCGGTCATCGCCGCACCTATATCGGCGCCATGCCGGGCCGCGTGATCCAGGAAATTTGTCGCGCCGAATCGAATAACCCGGTTTTCATGCTCGACGAGGTCGATAAAATCGGTCAGGATTTTCGTGGCGATCCGGCTTCGGCTCTGCTCGAAGTGCTCGACCCTGAGCAGAATGACAGTTTCCGTGATCATTATCTTGATGTGTCCTACGATTTATCCAAAGTCATGTTCATTACCACCGCCAATATTCTAGACCCCATTCCCAGTGCCCTGCGTGACCGGATGGAGGTGATCCGGCTCAGCGGTTACAGTGATGAAGACAAGGAGCAGATTGCCTTCAAGTATCTGATCCCCAAAGAGATTGAAGAAAATGGCCTGACCCGTTATCCGGTCAGTTTTACTTCGCAGGCGGTGCAGAAAATATTGCAGG
>JAACTI010000295.1:2484-3203 GCA_009993495.1 Deltaproteobacteria bacterium
CGGCGTGCGCGCCCTCGAACGTAAAATTGCTGCGGTCTGTCGCAAAATTGCGCGTGAAATTGCTCAGGGTGGTGAGGGGCGCCAGCAGGTTGATGCGGCGGATATCGAACCGCTGCTGGGTCCCTGTACCTACTTTGTCGACCTGACCGACGAGCGCGACCGCGTCGGGGTGGTGACCGGCCTGGCCTGGACGGAATCGGGCGGCGATATTCTGTTCATCGAAGCGGCCAGCATGGCCGGCCACAAGGAATTGACCCTCACCGGCAGTTTGGGTGATGTGATGCAAGAATCGGCCAAAACCGCCCTCAGCTACGTGCGTGGTCGCGCCGCCGATTTTGGCATTGCGCCCGATTTTTTCGACAAGAACGATCTGCATATTCACGTGCCTTCGGGGGCGATTCCCAAAGACGGCCCTTCGGCCGGGGTGACCATTGCCTTGGCGATTATCTCACTGCTCAGTGGTCGCGCGGCCCGCTGTGATGTGGCCATGACCGGTGAATTGACCTTGACCGGGCGCATTCTACCCATTGGCGGCGTGAAGGAAAAGTTGCTCGCTGCCCGCCGTGCCGGGGTCAAAACTGTATTGCTCCCCGCACGTAACCGTGATCATCTGGCGGAAATCGATCAGGCTCTGCTGAAAGACCTGCAGGTGCATCTGGTCGAACAGATCGACGAGATCATCGCCCACACCCTGATAGGGTCAATCGCCGAGGGGCAAG
>JAACTI010000098.1:0-6743 GCA_009993495.1 Deltaproteobacteria bacterium
ACAATCTCGTGGCCGTACATATTGCCAAAAAGACGCAGGGACAGGGACAGCGGCCGGGCAAGATGTCCGATGATTTCAATAATAAAAATCAGCGGGGCCAGCCACAGAATCGGGCCCATGAAGTGTTTCAGGTAGGCAAGGCCATGTTCTTTGACCCCGACAATATGAGTCATAAAGAAAACGGTCAGGGCCAAGGCGGCATTGGTATTCAGATTGGCCGTCGGTGGATAAAAGCCGGGGATCAGCGCAATGAGATTCGAAACCAGGATAAAGAGGGCAAAGGTTGCAATCAGGGGGAAATAGGGGCGACCCTCCTTGCCCATGGTCTCTTCAAGCAGATTTTCGATGCCTGAAACGACGACCTCCATCAGATTCTGCACCCCTTTAGGAACCAGCTTGATGTTGCGCGAAGCGACAAAGGCAACACCGATAAGAATCGCCATTACCAGCCAGGTGTAGGTTACGTGCTCGCCGAAATGGAGATGTAACTGCTCTTCGAGCCACTTGAGAATCAAAAACGGATGCGTCATAACCGAAAAGTCTCCTTCTTGCTATTTGGTACCAACGAGCAAGCTATCAGTAAAGTCGTTTCAAGGTTGTCAAAATCAGGCTGACCACAACGACGGAAAGCCCAATGACCAGAGCCAGGGGATCTACCGCACCGCGTTCGAGCAGCAAATACAGAGCCGCACCAACCACCAGCAGTCGGAAAAAATAATTCCGTTTAAAACCGCGAGCCGAACCGGTGTGCGGCACACTCATCACCTTGAGTAAGGAATGTCCCATCCAGCCAAAGTTCAAAATGACCAGCAATCCGCCCGCGAGCACCCCCAAACTGACCCTCGCCGACTGCCAGAAAAGGCTCAGAGCCAGCATCACCGCCAGCACCCACCAGTTGGTGAGATGAAGGCGCTTCAGCAGCTGATCGTCAATGCTGCTCATGGTCAGGGTCTACCGTTGGCGGCTCGTCCTTTTGCTGACGGCGCAATTCGCGGGCCGTTAAAATGAAGATATTACGAAACCCGGAGACGATTCCCAGCAGCAAAAAAACAAGCGTTAACCAGGGCCCGGTTTCGAGCCAGCGATCCAGATAATAACCCATGGCAAGACCGATAAAAGTCGCCGCAACCATCGAGATACCAACACTCGATAAAAAGCTGAGCGACTTAAATAATTGTTTATTATCGTCTGCCATAAATTGTCTACAGCATACCTTCTGCCGTAAATCCGCCCCTAGATAGCACAGCACTCTTTTGAAGTCAACCGCCAGCGCAGACCGCCAGCACGTAGCTAAGATCTTCTAACCCGCGGAAACGCTGACAAACACCAACCCCTCAGAGCCGCTGTTCTCGATGCCATGGGACTCCCCCGCCGGGGCAATAAGCAGCGCACCGGTGGCAATTTCACGGGCAGGCTGGCCTTCGGCCAGATAGCGACCTTCTCCTTCGAGGACAACCCAGTAATGATCACCGGCGTGCACGTGGGGATGAATGTGCTGACCCGGCAGCAGGCACCAGAGGGTCATACGGCCCTGGCGAGTTTCACCCAAAACGACTTTACTGGCCTTTTCTTGTGTGTAGGCAATTTTGTCCCGATAATTTGCGTATTCCATCAAAGAGCCCTTCAGACCTTCGCCAGGGTAACGCCAACCCGGTTGCTGCCGTCTTCAACGAGGGTCTGCACCTCAAGGTTGGCAAAATGATAAGGCGCAAAGAGTAATCCAGCGGGCAAGGAGTCATCCAGAGTGAGAACCGCCGTGACCGAGCCTTTGCTGCTGGTCAGTTTTACGCGCTCACCTTCGCCCACGCCAACCTGGCTTGCGTCCAGAGGATGCATGCGCACCAGCCCCTGGCTTTCTATTTCCAGCGGCCCGGCTGCCCAGGTGGTGGTGGTTCCAAAATGGTAGGGGGATTTACCGCAGACCAATTGCAAACCAGTTTGAATTTCGTCAATTTGTGGTGTCTGATAATGAAAACTCTTGGCTAACGGCCGATAGGGTGCCTTCAGGCAGGGACGATGCCGATCATCTCCGGCAAAATTGACCTTGTCGTACAGCTGACTGAGGCTACTGACTTCTGCCAGAATATCGGCCCGGCTGATACTGACTGCCTGCTTGCGCAGCCGACCATAGAGAGTGGCGAGGATTTCCCAGTCTTCAAGCGCTGTTCCGGGCGAAGCAATGGCGCGTGAGAGTGAACGGATGCGATGATCCATAGAGGTCACGCTGCCGCCTTTTTCAGCCCAACTGGCCCCAGGGAGCACCACTGTCGCCAGGTTGACGACTTCGGTCGGCAGAATATCCTGCACCACCAGAACCTCCACCTTTTCAAGGGCTTTGCGCCAACGCTTGGCATTGGGGAAGGTCAAGGGGTTGGTGGCGGCAAGATAGAGAAAGCGAATCGTTCCGGCTTCGATTCCGGCCAGAATACCCATGGCATCGAGGCCCGTCTCGGGTAACTTGGCCTTCCATGCTTGAGCAAAGCTTTCGCGCGCTTGCGCATAAGGCTGATAACCCGGCAGATATTCGGGACAAACGCCCATGTCAAGCAGACCCTGGGTGTTGCCTTTTTCGTCCAGCGGGAAAAGGCCCCCAGCACTGTTGTTGCGCAGGGCACCGCACAGAATAGCAAGGTCAGCGATTGCAACAGATTTTTCGTAACCACGGACGCTCTTGGTGATTTCTGCACCGAAAATAATTGAAACTGAGGAGGCTGCGCCCAGGATATCCGCAACTTCTTCGAGCAGGCGGCGTTCAACCCCCGTTTCGGCGCAGACCTTATCAATATTGATCGCATCCAGATGCACCTTAAGCTCCGCCGGATTGGCCAGGGCCTGGTTGAGATAATCGGTTTGCAGCAGGTTGCGCTCATAGAGCAGGCGGCTGATGCCATTGGCCAGCTCAAGCTCGGTTCCCGGTTTACAAACAAGGGCAACATTGGCAAATTTGCTCAATTTTATCGGGTGCATACCCGCAACGACCAGTTTGGCATCACGCCGACGGCAGGCATCTTGAACCTGCCAATCGACCGCGGGGGCCTCGGCGGTGGGGTCGGCGCCAAAAACCAGCACCGCCTCCGAATTGCCGATGGCACTGAGCAGATGACTGGCGCCCCGCAATCCGAGCACTGCCGAGGTCGCCTGCATGGCGCGCAGGGCGCCGAAGCGAGCTTCTGAATCGATATTATTGCTACCCATCGCAACGCGGAACATTTTCTGAAACAGGTAATTTTCTTCATTGGTCAAACGCGGCGAACTCAAACCGGCCAGAGCCTGGCTACCACTGCTGGCACGAATTGCTTCGATTTCGGTGGTTATGCGGGCAAAAGCTTGATCCCAATCACAATTTTGCTGTGCGATCTGAGGGCTGGTTAAGCGTTGGGCGTGGTTGACAAAGCCATAACTGAAGAAACCGCCAATGCACAGCGTCCCCTGATTGGTGGTGCCTGCGTCGTCGGAGGTAATGCGATAAATCTCATTGCCGTGGGAATTGATATCGATCTGGCACTGGCAGGCACAGAGGGTACAGACCGAAGGTGTTTTACGCAGAGCCCAAGGGCGAGCCTTAAACTTGAAGGGTTTGGAATTCAGCGTGCCGGTGGGGCAGACGGCAACACAGTTGCCGCAAAATTCACAGTTGAGAGGCCGGCCATCGACGGTGTCGATATAGGCGGCCTCGCCGCGCGCGTGGACAGCCAGGGCGCTGGCGCCAACGACTTCGTGACACACTTTGACGCATTTTTCGCACAGAATACAGCGCGACGGAATCTGCTGAATCAACGGCCAATCATTCATTTCGGCGTGGTTGAGGTTTTCGCCCTCAAAACGCTGATGTGTGACCGCAAGCGAGTAGCAACTATTCTGCAGGTCGCACTCGCCGCCGGCGTCGCATACCGGGCAATCGAGGGGATGATTGACCAGCAAAAGCTGCATGACCTGTTGACGAATTTTACGCAATTTCTCCGATTGCGTGGTCACGACCATGCCATCAACCGCCGGGGTGTTGCAGGCGGTCATGGGTTTGTCGGCACCTTCAATTTCAACCACACACATCCGGCAGGCTCCGGTGGGGGAGACTTTTTTCAAAAAACACAGAGTCGGAATAGGAATGCCGATTTTTTCGGCCGCAGCAAGGATAGTTGCGCCCTTGGCAATTTCTACGTCTGAGCCATCAATTTTGAGCTTGAGCATGAATTTCTCCATAGCAGGCAAGATCCGTGCGCCCGGAATTTTGCACTGTTTTTATTGTCCCGCTATCAACCAACCGCAATCATTCCAACGCGATAGCAGCGCAAGCAGCGTTCGGCTTCCCTCACTGCCTGACTTTCAGGCAAGGCTTTTTCGACCTCAACATAGCTGCTCGCCCGTTCGCGCCCGGCAATCTTGGGTTGATGTTCACGATGCAATCCGCCAAAAAGACCAATCTGTTCTTTTTTATTGAAAACCTGAAGATTGTTGAGCAGGTCTTCCATGGCGTCCTCGTCATCAAGACACGCCTTGCCTTCGGTCAGATAACGATGCATGACGCGTGCGGCCCGCCGCCCTTGGCCCACGGCCACAACAACCGTCATGGCCCCATATTCACAGTCGCCACCGGCAAACACGCCCGCGTTATCCGTCATCATGGTGCCATCGTGCGTGACGATGCTGCTCCAACGGGTCTTTTGAATGCCATAGTCGCCATCTTCCAGGTAGGAAAGATCGGGATCCTGGCCAATGGCCGGAATAACCATGTCGCAAGGAATGACATATTCACTGCCTGGAACGGCTTTGGGGCTGCGACGGCCTGAAGCATCCGGTTCGCCCAGCTCCATAACAACCACTTCCACCCCAACCACCTTGCCATTTTCGGTGACCAGGCGGGTCGGATTACGCAGAAACTCAAATTGCACGCCCTCTTCTTCGGCGTCGTCGACCTCATAATATTCGGCGGGCATTTCCTTACGCGTGCGGCGATAGACCAGAATCGAATCCTCGGCCCCTTCACGCAGGGCAACGCGCACACAGTCGATGGCGGTATTGCCGCCACCAACCACAATCACCCGTTTGGGCGTGACCAGCCCCTCATTCAGAGCAACGGCGCGCAGATAATGAATCCCCCCGGCGGAGAAACCTTCATAGCCCTGATCTTCACCCTCAACCCCCATGGGTTTGGATTTGAACGCGCCGGTGCCGAGGAAGACGGCATCGTACTCTGCTTTGAGTTCGCGCAGGGACAGATCACGCCCCAGCTTAACGCCATACGCGATGTCGACGCCGAGGGCGGCGACAACATCGGCCTCACGTTGCAGCAGATGGCGCGGCATACGGTAATCGGGAATACCGACCGCCACCGTGCCACCCGGTTCACTGAGCATTTCGATAATTTTGACCTGATGACCTTCAAGGGCCAGATAATAGGCACAGGTCAGACCCGCCGGACCGGCGCCAACGACAACAACTTTCTTGCCCGTCGCTGCCTTGGGTTGCATTGGCGGCTGCTTGTGATGCATCCATTCGTGATCAGCCGGAACGCGCTTGAGCACCATAATACTGATCGGTTCATCAACCAGTCCGCGCCGACAGGCCGATTCGCAGGGGTGAGGGCAAACGCGACCGCAAACCGCCGGGATTGGCATATTACGGCGGATGCGACTGAGAGATTCGTCGAATCGATAGTCCTTGATGTCCTCAACATAGGCCGGAATGTCGATGTGTGCCGGGCAGCGATCGGTACAGGGGGCGGTTAATTTATCGGTGTAACGCAGCGCTCCCATTGGCTTGATTTCACCCCGGGAATAGGCACTGAATTCATCGGGAAAGTGGTGGACAAGATCCAGCACCGGCACCACCGAACTCATGCACAGGGTGCACTTGCAGCTTTCAAGCAATTGGCCCAGATCTTCAATGATTTTAAGATCTTCCGGCTGACCGTGACCGGCCTGAATTCTGGCCAGAGTGTCCTGTAGCACCCGGGTACCCTTTTTACCCGGCGTACACTTGCCGCAGCAATATTTTTCCTGGACGCGCTTCATATATTCAGCGGCCAGGGCCACAACATCGACCTGTCGGTCGAGCAAAATGACGCCATCCCAACCGATAAAGGCGCGAATTTCACCCCGATCGAGATAGCTGGTTGGCAGTTTGATCTGCAATGCGCTTAAGGCCTGAGCTTCGCCCTTGCGATTATCGACGATTTCACGTCCCCAGCTGGAAAATATCACCTCTGCCAAACTGGCCTCCTGTCAAGCGGTTCTGCCCTTTGAAATTTTAGGGACAGTTATGCGCCGCCCACCATTCTATATCAGCCATGGAAACGGGTTGCGCTCGTTTAAAATCGTATACAGTATGCAGGTAGATAACACAGGCTCAGACACAAAATCAAGGCCATTTTTAATCAGACAATTTGTACGTAAAAGACTTAAAAGCCTGAAAACAGGGAGTTTTTACCGATGGCGTTCAGGGGAAAGTGGGCGGTTTGCTGTGCAGCTGCCAGGTTCCGGCTTGCCGGGTGTCGGCGGGCAACAGCACCCAGTCGAGTTGCCAGCGCCACTGGCGCACCTGCGTAGAGGGCAGCCGGTAATAGTCAATCAGCAGCTCAGCATTCGCCGTTCCTGCCTTAACATTCAGTTCGGTTCGGCGGTAGACCGCATCGACAAAATGGACGTCTTCAAGAGCCTCAAAATGATCGATAAACTCCTGGCGGATATCCTCGCGCACGAAGGCCGCCGCCGCCGCGTATTCCTGCCAGCGCAGTACCCGCAAGA
>JAACTI010000098.1:6777-13145 GCA_009993495.1 Deltaproteobacteria bacterium
ATCAATTTTTTGCGCACAACCGCTAACAACGATTAACAAGGTCAAAAATAGAAGCACGCGGCTCACAATTTCCTCCATCAAAAAAAATCTTTAGGGTTGCACCCCGACAAAAACAGGCTAGACTTGGCCCCCGCGTTAAAAATCCAGCGCAACGACTTTCAACCCAGGAGGTTCACTTTCATGGCTCAGGTAGATATTTACACCAAGAATTATTGCTCATTCTGTCATCGCGCCAAAGATTTGCTGAAAATCAAAAATGTCGACTTTACGGAATATGACGTGACCCACAACCGGGAACTCGAAGAACAAATGCGCACCCGCTCAGGCCGCCGCAGCGTACCGCAAATTTTTATTGATGACCAGCATATTGGTGGTTGCGACGAGCTATTTGCTCTCGATGAAAAGGGCAAGCTCGATTCACTGCTGGGCTGAAGAATCAGCGCCGGGCAGAAATTTTTTGATTGTCAGTTGATTTTTTCACACTCGACGTTATATTTTTTTCACAATTAAACCAGCAAGTGTCGAGATCCCGGATAAGAAAAACTCCCCACAGATAAAAAGGTCGCGTAAATTTTCATGGCACCGCGAATGACACCCTACGGCTATTTGCTTTTTTTGTGCGCCCTTCTCATGGCGATGCCGGGTTCGGTAGCCGCCGACGAACGCATCAACCGACCCGCTTATCTCAGCACCTCTCTCGACCCGCAGCTTTATGATTCCAACTTATGGGAAACCTCCTACCAGGAAAGTCTCGATCAGTTTTATACCTCTGAAACTGAAGATTTCGGCTATGCCCTGGCCGAGGGGCTTGAAAAAACCGTCATCCGTGGGCAGATAAAAGTTCTGCCCGGCTATCGCGCGGAAGATCAGGCAAGTTTCCGCCAGGAAGGAGAACCCGATTCTTTCCTGGTGTCGATTGATCTGCGTTACACCTATGGGCTTGGCAGCGGCAGTCCGCTGGCGGCCATGGCGACCTTTGGCAGCTGTTTTCTCGCCTCGCCGGTAAAAATGTTCCATTATACGGCCCTGCTCGAAGGGCGGGTGGTGGTTTACTATATCAACCAGGATCAGGGCAAAATACGCCTGCTGGAGAAAAATTACACCAGCGAAAAAAAAATCGGCGGCAGCTTTTTCGAGGCCCAAGAAATGGCCCAGGAGGTCAAATGGATTCGCCGGCTGACGCGAGAAACCCTGGCCGACATGAATCGCCAGATGTTGGCAGAACTTCCACAGGAGCTTTTGCAGCGCTCGGCACGTAAAATTTCCGACGAGCTCAACCGCACGCCCAGTGTGCGGCGTGGAGTCCGGCCGCCACCTGGCCCCACAACGCCTGCGACCGTCAAGGGCGCGGCCAGGGCAACCAAAGCTCTGGATCTGCCCGATCTGATTCGCCAGGTCAGCCCGTCAATTTTCAAGGTGCTGACCGAAAACAGCAGCGGCAGCGGCTTCGTTGTTTCAACGCGGGGCTACGCTGTGACCAGTTTGCACGTGGTTGAGGGCAGCGAAGACATTCGCCTGAAATTCCTCGAAGGGCAACCCCAGAAGGCGCGGGTTATTCTGCAAGACGAACGCCTCGACATTGCGGTTCTGGCCCTGGCCCCCGAAAACCTGAGGGCCCTGCCTCTGGGGCGCTCTGCCGACCTGAGCCCGGGTGATGCCGCAATTGCCGTGGGTTACGGAGCCGAATTCGGCCTGTCAGTGGTGCCGACGACCATTACCCGCATCGAAGACTATCAAGGGGTGCCCCTGCTGCGGATTGACACCCAGCTTGAAGCGGGCAATTCCGGTGGCCCCCTCTTGGATGCCGGTGGCAATGTGGTCGCGATTGAGGTGCGCCGGGCCGAAGGCCAAAAAGAACAGGTCTCTTTTGCCATTCCGATTGACGATGCGCGCCGTATCTTTGTGCACCTGCTTGACTGAGGTTTGAGGGACGGCGCTTCCCCTCAACCCGCGGCAGCGTTAACCTTAAGCCCGGCAATGGTTGCCGCATAGTTTTCACTGCCGAAGACCGCGCTGCCCGCGACAAAGACATGGGCCCCGGCAGCGGCTATCCGCCCAATGTTGTCGAGCTTGACCCCGCCGTCTACTTCCAGCTCAATCGCCAGGCCACGCTGGTCAATCCTGCGGCGCAGCTGCTCAATTTTCGGCAGGCAGGCGTCAATGAACGACTGGCCGCCGAAACCGGGGTTGACCGACATAATCAGCGCCAGATCAAGCTCATCGAGAATGACTTCCAAACTGCCGACCGGCGTTGCCGGGTTAATTGAAACCCCGGCCTTTTTCCCGAGACTTTTAATCAACTGCACCGTGCGATGCAAGTGGGCACCCGCTTCCTGATGAACGGTGATAATGTCCGCCCCGGCGCGGGCAAATTCGGGAATATACTGATCAGGGTTTTCGATCATCAGATGCACATCAAAGGGGAGATTTGTCGCCGCCCGCAGGCCCGCGACCACCAGGGGGCCAATGGTGATATTGGGCACAAAATGACCGTCCATGACATCGACATGGACATAGTCGGCGCCACCGGCGGCAAGGGCGCGCACTTCATCACCCAGACGGGAAAAATCGGCCGACAGGATGGAGGGGGCAATTTTAATCATGGAAGTCCTTTGTCTTGTTCAGATGTTACGCCGCAGCCTTTGAGCGAAAAATGCATCCATGCCGTTATGCCGATGAGGAAAACTGCGGAAGCCCCCCTGATCGTCAAATAACTCCTGCCAGCTTTCCGGTAAACCGGGGCCGAAAGGTTCAAGGACAAATTCTTTGTGATGCTGTAAAAAATCGGCCATCACGCCGCTGGTTTCGGCGCGACTGAAGGTGCAGACCGAATAAATCAACCGACCGCCGGGGCGCACCAAGGGGGCGACATTGAAGAGGATTTTGCGTTGCAGGGCCGCGAGTTTTTGCATATCAGCCGCCTGGCGGCTCCAGCGGATTTCAGGGTTACGCCGCAACACCCCCAGGCCGCTGCAGGGCGCATCGACCAGCACGCAATCGAAACTGTCGATTTCAAGCTCCGCCGGAAATTCTTCCAAGTCACACAGACGGGCTTCAATGCCCTGACAACCGTTGCGGCGCGCACCCTGTTCGAGAAGATTGACCCGTTGTGGATGCTTGTCGAGGGCCAGGATCTGTGCCTGGTTCTGGGTTAAAGCCGCAATCTGGGTGGTTTTTCCGCCCGGCGCGGCACAGGCATCGAGAATTTTTTCCCCTGGTTGCGGATCCAGCAGATGCGCAATCAACATGCTGGCTTCATCCTGAATTTGATACCAGCCCTCTTCGTTGCCCGGCAAAGGCTCGCTGCCGCGTTTTTCGATGATCAAACCTTCGGCGGCGTAGCGGCAGGGTCGAAAGTCAAACCCGGCAGTTTGCAGGGCCACCTGATAAGCGGACATTGTGGTTTTCAGACTGTTGACGCGCAGAGTGAAGGGGGCCGCCTGGGCCAGGGCTTCGGCCAGGGCCCGAGATTCAACATTGGGAAACTGACTCAACAACTCTTTGGCCAGCCATTTGGGCAGGCTGCACACCTGCTGGAGATAAGCGCTGATCTTTTCGGGCCCTGGCCAGGGCAAGTGGTCGCGTTGCCGTGCGAGTTCTCGCAAGGTCCCATTGAGTAAGCCTGTCACCCGCTCAAAACCCAGGCGCTTGGCCAACTCAACGGTTTCGTGAACCGCCGCGTGGGGAGGAATGCGTTCGAGTTCAAGCAGCTGATAAGCCCCGATGCGCAACAAATGGCGCACCGCCGGTTCCAACTTAGCAAAAGGCTGGCGGCTGACCAGGGTCAGGGCGAAGTCGAGGCGGCCACGCACACGCAGAATGCCGTACACCAGTTCGGTCAGCAGGGCTCGGTCGCGCGGGTCGGTGCCGCGATTGCGCTTGAGCAGCGTATCGAGAGTCAGGTCGGCATAGGCCCCCAGTTCGACCCGTTGCAATATTTCAAACGCGCCGCGCCGGGCGTCAAGCCCGTAGGTCTCAGTTAGCAATTAAAGAGCCATCCCTTCAAGTCGGCGGATACGTTCATCCATGGGCGGATGGGTGGAAAAGAGCGTCTTGAGCCCTCCCCCACGCAGGGGATTAACAATAAACATGTGGGCCGTGGCTTCATTGACCTGCGCCATAGGGGCCTGACGATTGGCCGTTTCAAGTTTACGCAGAGCACTGGCGAGAAACTGTGGATTGCCACAATAGGCGGCGCCACTGGCATCGGCGATATATTCACGCGAACGAGAAATGGCCATCTGCACCAGCATGGCGGCAATGGGGCCGAGAATCATCAGCACAATCATGGCCAGGGGGTTGCTGTCTTCATCGTCGCGCCCGCCAAAGAACATGGACCACTGGGCCATGTGGGCCAGCCAGGTAATGGCACCGGCGAAGGTCGCGGCAATGGAACCGATGAGGATATCGCGATTCTGCACATGGCCCAGTTCGTGAGCCATGACCCCGCTCAGTTCCTCGCGTGAGAGAATCTGCAAAATCCCTTCGGTCGCGGCGACCACCGCATGCTCAGGATTACGGCCGGTAGCAAAAGCGTTCGGTGCCTGCTGCGGCAGCAGGTAAACTTTCGGCATCGGCAAGCGATTGCGCTGACACAACTCGGCGACCACCTGGTACAGGGGGCCCGAAGTCACCTGTTGGCCGCGATACATTTTGACCACCAACCGGTCGGAAAACCAGTAGGAACCAAAATTCATCGCCCCGGCCGCGATCAGGGCAACTAGCGCACCTCCCTGGCCACCCAGTGTCCCGCCGGCGATAACCAGCACCAGGGTCAGCAGCGTCATTAACAAGATGGTCTTTGCCGTATTCATTTTTTTACCTCGTCAGCCTTTTTTGGTTCAGGAACTACGTATTCATTTAACGCCTGCTCCACCTCAGGCAACAACACCTGGGTATTGAAACAGGGTCCGTTGGGGCGTTTGTTCAAAATACCGATCACCGGCAAGGGGTAAGCGTCGCGGATTCCCGAGGTCAGGTCGCGCTCACACGCGACTGCGACGATCAATTTCGGGCGTTTTTCAACGATAATCTTGCGCGCCAGAGTGCCGCCGGTAGCAACGGCCATTTCAATGCCGAATTTCTGCGCCAGTCCCAGCAGCCCGCTGATATCACATTGACCGCAGCGCACGCATTTTTCCACATCACCGGTAATTTTGATGGCACAATCGAACATTTGAATGCAATGGGGCAGCAGAATCAGGGTGCGCGCGGCGGGCACGCGTAATTTGCGCGTATGCACTAACTGGTTGTTCAGGGCGATAAAGGATTGCTGCAGCAGGTCGCGCTCAATGCCCAGCAACCGCCCGAGGGAAATGATCCCCGGAAAGAGATACCTTACCACCAGGGCGCGCAGGGGTTGGAGCAAAAAGAGATCATGTCCGGTGAGCAAAGTGAGAATCAGCAACCCCAAGCCACCGACAATGGCCACCGCCAGCACCGCCAAGATCGCCCCGAAGACCAGCGGCAGAGCGGGATGAATATTTTCCAGCCCGACGCTGGGTACCCACCAGAGCAGGAAGGCCAGCCCCAGCACCAGGGATCCAGCCGCGCCCAACAGCAGAATAAACAGCCGCTTGCGCGGCTGTTGCCTATGTTCGCTGTTCGTCATGAGCGAGAATTAGTCTCCCAGGCGCGTGCCACGGGCCAGCTGGTGGCCGCGCAAAAAATCGCTGGCAGCCATGCGGCGTTTCCCCGGCAACTGCAATTCACCAATCCGCAGCACCCCCTCACCGCAGGCGACATCAACCCCCTGTGCACTGGCTCCAACCAGGGTTCCGGCAGGGCCCTGGCCGTTTTCGACGGTGGTTGCAGCAATTTTGAGGGTTTCGCCATTGAGGCAGGTATAAGCCCCGGGCCAGGGATCGAGACCACGCACCAGATTGTGAATCTGCCGGGCCGGTAGAGTCCAATCGACCCGGCCATCGTCTTTCTTCATCATCGCAGCATAACAGCTTTGGCGGTCGTCCTGCTTTTCGGCCACCAGGGTGCCGGAGCACAGCCGACGCAAGGTTTCTTCCAGCGCTTCGCGCCCCAGGGGGGCCAGGCGATCGTGCAGTTGTCCGGCGGTTTCGTCAGGTCCGATCGCCAGACTGCGTTTTATCAGCATATCGCCGGTATCCAGACCAACATCCATCAGCATGGTGGTCACGCCGGTTTCCACTTCGCCGTCGATAATCGCCTTGTTGATCGGTGCTGCCCCACGGTATTTCGGCAACAGGGAGGCATGGACATTGATGCAGCCATACTGCGGAAGAGCAAGCACCGCCTTGGGCAGAATCTGGCCATAGGCCACGACCACAATCAAATCGGGATTAAGCGCCCTTAGCTCAGCAACCGCCTGGGGGTCACGCAGTTTCAGGGGCTGA
>JAACTI010000304.1 GCA_009993495.1 Deltaproteobacteria bacterium
GGAAATTGTTTGTTTTTCACCGATCGGCAGGGACGCATCGGCGTAAGCATGGGAGCGCAGCCCTTCATCAACAAACAGATGCCGGGGTATTTTGAGCAAAGCCGTAATCACGCCTTGATCGGTAATCTTGCGGGCAATAATCTGCTGTTCAACCATGCGACGACGTGCAACAGAGTAATCCATGGCTCAAACCTGCGGCAAAGAGAGGTTCCAAGCTTCAATCTGAGCAAAAGCCGCATGATTGGTGAGGCCAGTGGTCAGCGGCGTCACTGAAACCAAACCGGCGTTAACCGCATGGCAATCGGTTCCAGGTTGATCTTCAAAACTGCCGACCCCACCACCAATCCAGTAATAACTGCGCCCGCGGGGATCGGTTTTTTGCACAATATCATCCGAGTAACGCCGCTTGCCTTGCCGGGTCAGGCAAATACCCTTTATTTTTTCCAGCGGAATATTGATATTCAAAAAGGTGTCCGGCGGCAAGCCGTGCTGCAAGACCGCACGCATCAGTGTTTCTGCGACCCCGGTGGCGGCGCTTAAGGCCTCAACCTCAAAAATCCGGGAATTAAGGGAAAACGCCAGCGCTGGATAACCCATCAAAGCCGCCTCTAAAGCGGCGCTGACCGTGCCCGAATAGGTAATGTCATCCCCCAGATTGGCTCCAGAATTGATCCCTGAAACCACCAACTGGGGCGTCCCCTCCACCAGACCGTGAACGCCAAGATTCACGCAATCGGTGGGGGTGCCGTCAACGGCAAAGACCCCGGGGCGCAATTCTTCGGCGCGCAGGGGCGCATAAAGAGTCAGGGCATGACCAACGGCACTGCGATTGCGATCGGGTGCGACAATCACCACCGGTGCAATGCGAGCGGCAGCATCGGCCAAGGCAGCGAGGCCGGGCGAATGCACCCCATCATCGTTGGTCACCAGAATATAGCTCATTCTCAGTCCTTCTCCTGCATCGCACGTAAACGATCACGCACCAGCATGAGACGCAGAATAATTCCATCAAGGGATCCGCTTTCGCGTTTGACCTGTTCCAGACTCTGCTTTTGCTGGAGTTTCAGACGTGCACCGCTAACAGTAAAGCCCTGCTGATAAAGTAACGACTTGATCAGCAGGGCCTGTTCGACTTCGGTACGGCGGTAGAGACGCTGGTTGGCGCGGCTTTTAATCGGTTTCAGGGTTGGAAATTCTGATTCCCAATAACGCAGCACATGCGGACGCACGCCCACCAGTTTGGCGACTTCACCGATTTTAAAATATATTTTTTCCGGAATCTGCCCGGTTGCCACGCTAAAAAAACCTAAGCTTCGTTAATGGCAGCCTTTAGAACCTGACTGGGCTTAAAGGTCAGAATCCGCCGCGCCGAGATTTCTATCTCCGTACCGGTCTGTGGATTGCGTCCCCGGCGCGAAGTCTTCTCTTTAACCACGAAATTACCAAACCCGGCAATTTTAATTTTCTCACCGGACTCCAGGGTTTCCTTCATCAAATCGAAAACCCTTTCAACGATGGCGGCGGATTCTTTTTTAGAGAAACCGGTGGTCAGATAGACACTTTCAATCAAATCTGCTTTGGTCATAGACCCTCCTGAAATTCAAAGGCAGGTTTGTGATGGTAGACTATGTACTTGATATTTCTGGTTTTGTACCACAGGGCTGAAATCGCCGCAACAGTTATTAACGAATTTCCGCCTGAAGTTGATAACAAATGGCCTTAATGAGTTTGTTATGGGCTTTGGCGACCTCATCTTCGGTCAGGGTTTTCTCCAGCGAAACATACCGTACCCGCAAGGCCAGACTCTTTTTCCCGGCGGGAATGCCCGAACCGGTGTAGAGATCAAAAAGGGTCACATCCTGTCCCAGACGGCCAAGATTCCGGCGGGCCAATTCCATAACCTGCTGTGCCGAAATTCCAGCATCAAGCAATAAAGCGGTATCGCGCTCAACCGCCGGAAAACGTGAAGGCGTCCGGCAAGGCGCCTGTTGACCCCGCTGTTGAAAAAGAGCGTCAAGATTGAGTTCAAACAGATAAACGGGCTGTTCAAGTTCAAAACTCTGCTGAACCAGAGGGTGAAGCTCCCCAATACTGCCCAGCAGGGTGTGCCCCGCCAGCAAGCGCGCCGATTTGCCCGGGTGCAGAAAGGGCTCAACCTCCGTATCAACAAAAGTTAATTCCGGCAGATGAAAATTGGCCAGCAATTTTTCCAGAACCCCCTTCAGATCAAAAAAATCGACCACACGATTCTGCTGCGCCCAGCTGATGGGGGCAAATCGCCCACTGATGGCGGCCACCAATGACAATTGTTGACGACTAGCTGTGGGGTTATCTGCCGGGTAAAAAACCGGCCGCAGTTCAAAAAGTTGCAGATCCGTGGTGCGATACGCAAGGTTCCGCGCCAGAGTTTCCAGCAGGCTGGGCACCAGGGTGGTGCGCATGACGGCCATCTCTTCGTTGAGGGGGTTGAGAATTTTTACCGCCTGCAAACGAGGATCATCGGCAGCAAGGTGCAAACGACTGAGGGCGTTGGCCGAAATAAAGGCGTAATTAATCACTTCTGAAAAGCCGCTGCCAACCATAAAATCACGCGCCTGGCGTTCATAATTCAGGTTGCCGTGAGACAGCTGGCCGCCGAGGCTGGCGTTAGGCATGGTTGCGGGCACCCGATCATAGCCATAAAGCCGGGCGACTTCTTCAATGAGATCAACTTCCCGTTCGAGATCGGGGCGGAAACTTGGCACCCGCACATGCAGCAAGTGGTCTCCTTGCTGATCATCAGACTGAACCTCAAGACCAATAGATGTCAATAATGCTGTGATTTCCCTCGCCGAAACCGCAACCCCGAGTAATTGTTCAACCCGACTAACGCGGAGACTCACCGCGACCCGTGCCAGGGGATGCGGATAATTATCGATCATATCGGGAGCAACTATCCCCCCGGCATACTCAGCCATGAGCGCCGCGGCCCGATTCAACGCCAGGGGCACCATGTCAATATCAGCACCACGTTCAAAACGATGGGAGGATTCCGTGTGCAGACCATGACGCTTACTCGTGCGCCGGATTGAAACGGGATCGAACCAGGCCGCTTCAAGCAAAATTGTGCTGGTGTCGTCTTTAACCTCGGAATTCAGCCCGCCCATGACCCCGGCCAGGGCCACCGCCCGTTGCTGATCGCAAATCAGCAGATCTTCCGTACACAGCTGATGCTCGTTGCCATCCAGAGTCGTAAAGGCTTCCCCTGCAAGAGCACGACGCACGATAATCTGCTGGCCGTTGAGCTGACGAAAATCAAACGCATGCAGGGGATGACCCAGTTCCATCATCACATAGTTCGTAATATCGACCACATTATTGATGGAACGCATGCCAACCTGTTCGAGGCGGCGCACCATCCAAGCCGGCGAGGGGCCGATTTTCACCTGACGAATCATACGTGCAGCGTAACGCGGACACCCCTGCGAATCGTGAATTTCGACCTTGGCGTGCCGGGTGATCGATTCGCCGGCCGTGGCAATTTCAACCTGAGGCAAACGCAGCGGTCGCGCAGAGAGCGCCGCAGCTTCACGCGCA
>JAACTI010000099.1 GCA_009993495.1 Deltaproteobacteria bacterium
CAATCTCGACGTTGCCAGTTTGCAGGCCTTTCTTGACGCTTATCTGGCAGAGACCCCCACTGCCCGGATCGACTACATTCATGGCAGCGCCGCCGTCACTCAGCTTGGCGGCCAGCCCAATAACGCCGGGTTTTATCTGCCTGCCATTGCCAAGGATAATTTTTTTCGTACCATCATTGCCGATGGCGCTTTGCCGCGTAAAACGTTTTCCATGGGCGAGGCCGACGAAAAACGTTTTTACCTCGAATGTCGCCGTATCCGCTGACCGCAGGGAGATGTATGCGTGGCCGTGATTAGCACCATCATCTTTGACCTGGGCAAGGTACTGGTTGATTTTTCCTATGCCGAATTCTTGCCGCTCTTGCGTCGCGTCGGGGCCTCGATTAAAGATGCAGATGATTTTGCCCTCCAGGTCGGGCTGGTGGACTATGAAGAGGGGCGGATCGATTCGCGGGAATTTTTTCAACGTGTGAATGCTCTGCTCGACAACCCCCTTGATCAGGCGGTTCTTGAAACTGCCTGGTGCAGCATTTTTACACCGATTCCACAGATGCTGAATATGGCCCGGCAACTGCGCCGACAGCGCAAGACTGCGATCCTTTCCAACACCAGTGAACTTCACTGGCGGTACCTATGTGATCGTTTTCAGCTCGACAGTTTTTGTGATAACCGTCTGGCGTCGTTTGAGCTTGGTGCCATGAAACCCGATGCCGATATTTACCGGCTGGCCGCCGAACGGTTGAATCTTCGCGCCGAGAACCTGGTTTTTATTGATGATCGTCACGTCAATGTTGAAAGCGCTCGCGCCTGCGGCTGGCAGGCGATTCAGCACCAGAGTTACGGACAAACCCGCGAAGAACTCCTCCATCTGGGAATTTCGTACCCGTGAAGAACAACCGCCTGGTCTATTCTGACGAACTGGGATCAACCTGTCCCCATTGTGGCAAATCTCTGCAAAAATGCTGCTGTCGAGTTCAAGCCCCAGCACGACCCAATGGTGTCCCGATCAGAATTGAACGTCAGACCAAGGGGCGCAAGGGCAAAGGAGTCAGTCTGATCAGCGGTCTACCCCTTGCTGACGTCGAACTGAAGCAGCTGGCTAAAGAGTTGAAGCAGCGCTGCGGCTGCGGTGGCACGGTCAAGGACGGCATTATCGAAATCCAGACCCACCAGCGTGATCTGCTGCTGGACGAATTACACAAACGCGGGTTCCAGGCTAAAAAAGCGGGCGGTTGACCGCCATCACAGGAGGCCTTCCATGTCCACCGAAATTCATCGCTCGGTCTGTCCCTTCGACTGTCCCGACTGCTGCGGCCTGCTGATTGAGGTCGATAACGGACGGGTCGTACGCGTCAGTGGCGACCCCGAACATCCTTTCACGCGTGGTTTTCTGTGCGCCAAGATGAATCATTATCAAAAAACTATCCATTCGCCCCAGCGCCTGACTCAGCCGTTGTTGCGCTGCGGATCCAAGGGCGCGGGGGAATTTCGGCCCATGAGTTGGAACGAAGCTCTGGAACGCATCAGCACCAACTGGCGCGAGATCATTGCGGCTCATGGTGCCGAAACTCTTCTGCCCTATTCCTATGCGGGCACCATGGGTATCGTGCAGCGCAATGCCGGTCACGCGTTTTTTCATCGTCTGGGGGCATCCCTCCTCGAACGCGGCATCTGCTCCCCGGCTAAGGGCTGCGGCTGGAGCGCCGTTATGGGAAACACCCCGGCTCCCGATCCCGATGAGGTGGAGCACAGTGATCTGATTATTCTGTGGAGCAGCAACGCGGCGGCCACCAATATCCATTTTCTGCAGCGGGTCAAAGAAGCGAAAAAACGCGGTGCGAAAGTCTGGCTGATTGATGTGTATCCCCACCAGACCGCCGCCCACGCCGACCAGGTTTTTGTGGTCAAACCCGGAAGTGATGCGGCCCTGGCCCTGGGTTTGATGCACATTTTGGTGCGCGACGGGCTCTGCGATGAAAAATTCATTGCCGGGAAGGTACAAGGATTCAGCGAGCTGAAAGCCAAGGTCTTGCCTGAGTATCCACCCGCAACCGTCAGTCGCATGACCGGGATCGGCGTTGCTCAACTTGAGCAGATGGCGCACAAATATGCTGCCGCGCGTGCCGCCTTCATCAGTATTGGTGGCGGTGTCTCGCGCTACACCAATGGGGCCATGTCGGTGCGCGCCATCGTTGCCCTGCCGGCACTGGTTGGTGCCTGGGCCCAGCGCGGTGGGGGCTGTACGGCCGGCATCAGCAGTGGGGCTGCCTTTGCGATGGAGCTTATTGAACGTCCCGATCTGCAGCAGGGCAGCCCCCGCACCATCAATATGAGTCAACTCGGCATGGCCCTGACGCAAGAACAGAGCCCGCCGGTGAAGAGTCTGTATGTTTACAGCTCCAATCCGGCGGCGGTTGCTCCCGACCAGAATCAGGTGCTGGCCGGATTGGCGCGCGAAGATCTTTTCACCGTCGTTCACGAACGTTTTATGACCGACACCGCCCGTTTTGCTGATATTGTTTTGCCCGCCACCAGCTCCCTCGAAACCAGCGATATTTATCGCTCCTACGGTCATTATGGTGTGCAGCGTTGTCACCCGCTGATCGCCCCGCCCGGCGAAGCAAAATCCAATCTGGAGGTTTTCAGCCTGCTGGCCAAAAGTATGGGGTTTAGCGAAGAATTTTTCGACTTCAAGGCCGACGAACTTATCGAGCAACTGATCGATCGGCAGAATCCCTGGTGGGCAGAGGTCGATTTCACTGCCCTTGCTGCCGGTCGCATGGTGAAACTCAGTCCACCGAAAAATCAGCAATTTCACACACCCTCGGGGCGGATCGAACTATTCAACCCAACCCTGGCCGAGGTGCTGCCGCGTCTTCTTCCCCTGAATGTCAGCGATTTTCCCCTCCAGCTGGTAACCGCCCCGGCGATGAAAACCCTGAATTCCACTTTTTTTGAACGTGAAGAAATTTATGGTCAGATGAGCGTCAGCCTCAATCCTACTGAAATTGAGCAACGCGGGCTGAGAGATGGCCAGAAAGTTCTGGTCTGGAACGAACGGGGTGAAGTGGAATTTTTCCTGCGGGCCGAGGATAGCCTACCCACCGGTCTGGCCGTCGCTGCCGGGGTCTGGTGGCAAAAGTTCGCCCCCGGCCAAAGCACGGTCAACGCCCTGACCGCACAAAAACTCACCGACCTGGGCGGCGGCAGCACCTTTTATGACAATCGGGTCGATGTAAAAGGGATGGAGAAAGGGGAGAGTTTTAAAAAACTTCCTTGATTTTGTGACATCTACACCAGATCCACCGCCGCGAAACCGCCGCCTTCGGTATTTAAATTGGTGACCTGCCCTTGATAGAGACGTGCGGCGACGCCGAGGGCGTGGTTGCGCCAGGCGAACAGGCGCAGATCGGCTTTGTAGCTTTGGCTGGCGGCGTCTTTAAGCTGTGAAGGGAGCACCAGCTGTTGGGCGATAGTCAACTGCGGTTCCAGTTCGTTGAAGCGTTTGCGTGAGATGCTTTTCCCCACGAACACCCCCTTGCTGCCGAAACGATCGACGGGCTTGAACACCAGATCCTTGCGCATATCCCAGGCGCGGTCGATCCCAAGTTCTGCGAGAAGATGAGATTCGGGCAGCATTTGTTGTAAAACTTCAATTTCTGCAGCCTTCAAGCCCGCCGCGTGCATGGCGACCGGGTTGCGCCAGAGGTTTTGCCGTCGCTTGTCGGCCAGGTGTCCGTAGACAAAAGGGTTGGGGGTCAGGCAGACCTGACGTTGTAAATAAGCCCGCTGAATCTGCGCCATTTCCGGGGTTTCTAGATAGAAGTCGCAATGGCGATTGTAGATCAGGTCGATGGGTTGCCCGGCAGAGAAAACCCCGGCTCGATTGATTTCGAGCTGGCTGGGGTCGGCGATGACAACCGAAATTCCCTCTCGTCCCAGCCATTGACCAAAACGTTTCATTTCGGGATAGAGCCACTGCTCTTGTGGATGCTCATCAATAATTGCGACTGTCTGCAATGGGCGACCGGGCCGGAAAGCCTGCCACTCCCCCTGGAACATCTGTAAGAGTCGTCGTTGCAGGCTTGGGGTTGGTTGGGGCTCCCCTCGACAGGCGCGCAGCGCCAGGCCTGCGCCACCAGCATTGGTATTGATTTCAATCAGGCGCGGGCCCTGGTCACTGAGGTGAAAATCGTAGCCCATCATGACGGCAGCGTTACCGGGGCAAAAACGCGCGCTTTCCGGCAGATCCGCCGCGATCTGCTGCCGATATGCCGGGCTGTTCAGCAGTTTCCAGCTGATTTTCAACAGTTTGAGCATTTGCCCGAGATCGGCAGTCTTGAGGGCGACACGTAAAGAGCTGATAGGGAAATTATCCATGGCTAAAAAGAATTGATCCGGCGAATAAAGGCGTAAAGATACCCGTAATTGCGGCGATTAAAATCAAGGGTTAAGCGTGGCAGTCGACTTAAATCGGGTTGGTCGGCTTCTTCGGGCAGGGCGCTGGTGAGTTGCAGGGTTCCACCGGGTCTGATGATTTCACTGAATTCATCGCGCAGAATTTTTAATTGTTCGGAATCGAGGGGGCGAATAAGGCGAATCACCAGTTTGTCCCTGACGAAACGCATACTGTGGTAGTTGTGATAAAAATTGTCAATCAGTGCGATAGCTTCCGTCGGGTCATTGGTGATGGTGAAGAGGCTGAAGTCTTCGCCGCTGATGAGACCGCGCTTGAACAGGGGGTCGCGGACAAATTCAAAAAATTTGGTCCAGTAAGTGCCCTGGTCATCGTCAATCATAATCAAAGGTACAGGGGGATTCTTCCCGGTCTGCACCAGGGTCATGATTTCCATGCCTTCGTCGAGGGTGCCGAACCCACCAGGGAAAAGCACCACTGCATCGGCTTCTTTTAAAAAGGCCACCTTGCGGGTGAAAAAATATTTGTAATTAATGACCTTGTTGTTGCCATCCATGACCCTATTGGTGTGCTGTTCGAAAGGCAGTTCAATGTTGACCGCGAAGGAATTCTCAACCCCGGCGCCTTCGTTGCCCGCCTGCATAATGCCCGGCCCGCCGCCGGTAATGACCATGTAATCGCGTTCGGCGAGCATGCGCGCGAAGGTGACACATTTCTGATAAATCGGCTCTTCGGGCTGCGTGCGGGCACTGCCGAAAATACTCACTTTGCGTCGGTGACGATAGGGCGCAAAAATCTTGTTGGTGAAACGCATTTCCTTCAGCGCGGTGCGCATCAGTTTTTGATCGGCCAGATAGTCGTTTTCCTGCCCCGACTTGAGGGCGCCAAGAACCATCTGCCGAATCATTTCGGGATGATGAACGCCGACCCGGCCCATCAATTCATCAATCAGGCGATCAATCTCGCCGTTCGTGCGATCAAAATGAAGTTGCATAGGTTGCTCCAGGTTCTGCGATTAATGATGCTGGTGTCCGCTGTAAAAAAGGACGTCCTTGCAGGCGGGCGGCTGCGATGAGCAGGCCGCTCATACTTGCGCCTGCATAGCGCTCAAGAAAAAGCCGATACAGCTGGCGCAGCTCTTTTTCAGTTTGATAAAATTCGGCCAATTGCTGTGGGTTCAGTTGCGGTTCAATGCGCTCACAAACAAAGCTGATACAGTTATAAGGCCGATACGCAGCGGGCAGCTGGCAACCTTTCGGGGTCAGCAATGGACAGGTTTGGCTGAAATCGAGCAGCGGTAGTTGCTGGTCAACGCACAGCAGAGCCAGCAGGTTGGCAAGGCTCATATGGTTATGACCTCGGGCGCAGCATTCTCCCTGACAATTACGACAAAGATCTTCACCCTGCGCTTGCAGGAAAACCCGGTCAAGTTTTTGTTGTAAAACACCCATCAGCTGGCAGTGGCGGATGATCCACGATTTTTCGTCCTGGTTAAGCTGAGCATATTCGCGGCAAATTTGTGTGACCAGTTGCTGCCAGCAATCTTGTCTGCTTTGGATTTTCATAGGTGACCTGTATGGACGAATTTACGAAACACCTGAGTTTTATCATGTGTGCACCTGCCCGGCAACAGCCCGGGTAAATATACTGAAAAGCCGGCATTAATTCACCCCGTCTACTGGACAAGCTGCATTTCTACTGTTATGAAATAGACAGTGAAAGTCCATTCAACCAAAGGAGCGCAGAACTATGAGCCAGACTGTTAGTTACAAAGAGCTGGGGTTGGTCAATTCCCGCGAGCTGTTCAGCAAAGCTGTTGCCGGCGGCTATGCCATTCCAGCCTATAATTTCAACAATCTTGAGCAATTACAGGCAATTGTTACGGCCTGTGCCCAAACGCGCTCACCGGTGATCATCCAGGTCAGCAAGGGTGCGCGCAGCTATGCCAACGCCACCATGTTGCGCTACATGGCAATGGGCGCGGTGGAAATGGCCCGCGAAATGGGCATTGAGCTGCCGATTGTGCTGCATCTTGATCATGGTGATTCTTTTGAACTGTGCACGTCGTGTATTGATGCGGGTTTTTCCTCGGTGATGATTGATGGCTCACATCTGCCCTATGCTGAAAATGTTGCGCTGACCCGCCAGGTGGTCGAATACGCCCATGCCCGCGATGTGACCGTCGAAGGGGAACTGGGGGTGCTGGCGGGTATCGAAGACGAAGTTGTTGCTGAAAAATCGACCTACACCCAGCCGGACGAGGTCGAAGACTTCGTGCGTAAAACCGGGGTCGATTCCCTGGCTATCTCCATCGGCACCAGCCATGGAGCCTACAAATTTAAACTCAAAGCGGGCGAATCGGTACCTCCTTTGCGTTTTGATATTCTCGAAGAGATCGAAAAGCGCATTCCCGGATTTCCTATCGTGTTGCACGGCGCAAGCAGCGTGGTTCAGACCTACGTTGAATTGATCAACCAGTATGGTGGCAAGATGGATGGTGCCGTCGGGGTTCCCGAAGAGCAACTGCGGCGCGCCGCCGCCAGCGCGGTGTGCAAAATCAATATCGATTCCGATGGGCGCCTGGCGGTGACGGCCAAAATTCGCGAATATCTGGCCAAGGATCCCGGCGAATTCGATCCGCGTAAATATCTGGGTGCGGCCAGAGACGAGTTAATCGCGCTGATCAAGCACAAGAACCAGGCCGTGCTCGGCAGCGCCGGTAAAGTCTGAGGATCTAAATCAATTCAGAAGTCCAAAAGAACGGGTAGCGAACCCTATGGTCGCTGCCCGTTCCTTTGGGTAGTTATTAAATTTTACGATCAACTGTCAGTAACCTTGGGGTAAAAATGATCGTTGAAAGTCAAGGGCACGAACAAGCTTTTTTGACGGTAAAGGTCTTTCGACCATGAAAGAGCTGAATAGTTACTTTTCTGGTTGAATACCGCTTTGTTCACACTGGGTAGAGCGCGTAGCTATTGCCCTGTTTTTCCCGGCGTAGCAGCTTTTGTTGATCGAGTTCACGCAAAAGTTCCTGAATTTCACGGCGTTCATGCTGGGGTATTTGCTCGTAAACTTCAGTCTGGAGAATCCCCGGTTTTTGCATCACCAGGCGGAGCATTCTGATTTGCAAGCTTTCGTCCGACTCTTTCTGGGAATCATGGGGATTGTGGGAATCATGAGAGGTCGACGGGGTTGGGGTGTTGGCTGTCTGCTCGGCGCGAATTTCGCGTTCCAGTGCGCGCAGGCGCACCACCCCATACACAATGATCACCACCAGGATTATAAGTCCGATCCAAGCCATGGGTTACAGTCCTTCCTCGCTGGTGGTTCTTTTCTGTCTGAACCAATGATCAAACCAGGTTCGATGATCCTTTTCGGCCAGAATTTTTAGATCATTCGGCCCCAACCACACCCCGCCACAACCCGAACAACGATCCATGGGCACATCGCGAAAGCTTATGGGTTCAAGGGCTTCACCACACTTGGGGCAATGATTGTGACAATGATTTTTGATCAGATTTTCTTCAGATTGCTGCTTCATTTTGTCGATGAGTTGCTGTTCCTGACGATGAAAGTATTCGTTTTCAAGCGCCTTCTTGCGATCTTCCCAAGCGTCTTTCATAGGCACCTCCCGTGGTGAGTCGTTGTATGGAGTGCTTTCATTATACCCGAATTCGACCTGGCGGCAAGATTGATGCGTCCGGAAGCATGAGTGCGCACCGGCTCACGTCATCAAAGATCTTCGTCGCCGACCGGATCCATGGATTGAAGTTTTTTTTCGGTTTTTTTCAGTTTCAAGGTCCAGATCGGGCCTGAGATCAGATAGAGGCAACCGATGGTGAACAGCATGTAAACCGGTTTGGCGACAATCGAAATCAGTAAAATAATCGCCAGAACCAAGAAGAAGAAAGGTTGACGTTTGAACAGGGCGGGATCTTTGAAGCTGTAATAGGAAACATTGCTGACCATCAGCAGGGCCAACACGTATATCAGCAGCATAATCGAAACCTGGCGTACGGTTCCTGACCCCCCGAGTTCATAAAAAAGCAGGACACAGGTTGCAATAATTGATGCGGCCGCAGGAATGGGCAGGCCGACAAAACGCCGGGATTCAACCGTTGATACTTGGACATTGAAGCGTGCCAGCCGTAAGGCGCCGCAGGCGACGAAGAGAAAAGCCGCCAACCACCCCAATTTGCCGAAATCGCGCAGGGCCCAGGTATACATGAGCACTCCCGGCGCGACGCCAAAGGCAATAACGTCGGCCAGGGAATCAAGCTCGACCCCGAATTTGCTTGAAGTGCCGGTTAAACGCGCGACCTTGCCGTCGAGACCGTCAAGGATACCCGAAACCAGAATAAACCAGGCGGCGCGTTCAAAGTTGCCGTCGGCTGACAGGATAATAACGTAAAATCCGGCAAACATGCTGCCAATCGTAATCAAGTTGGGCAGCAGATAAACGCCGCGCGCCGGACTGTTGCGTTTTTCTGAAGAAGGAGTTGTTGTCACACCAGTCGCCCCAGAATGGATTCGCCTGCTACAGTTTTATCCCCCAGGTTGATGTCGATTTGGGTTTCCAGCGGCAGATAGAGATCGACCCGCGAGCCGAAACGAATTAAACCATAACGCTGGCCGACCTTGAGGTTGTCGCCGATGGCCGGGTAGCAGACGATGCGTCGCGCAATCAAGCCGGCAATCTGCACGAAAAGAATCTTGCGTCCATGACTTTCTTCCAGCAGCAGCCCCGCTTGCTCATTCTGGTCACTGGCTTTATCAAGGGAGGCATTGAAAAATTCGCCCCGCTGATAAAATTTATCAATCACCTTGCCGCTTAAGGGCACGCGGTTAACATGAACATTGAAAACCGACATGAAAATACTAATTTTTTTTGTCCGGCCCTGAAAATACCGGTTTTCATCAACTTCACCGACAAAGATCACTTCGCCATCAGCGGGGGCAATGAGTAAGTTGTCGTCCTGGGGGGTGATGCGTTCGGGATTACGAAAAAAGTAAATCGTAAACAGGCTCAGTGCTAAAAAAACAAGAGTGAAAATTCCCCACCCGAGGAGGGCGAAGATCAGGGTGATAAAGGCAAAAAGCCCAATAAAAGGGTAACCTTCGACCGCAACCGGCTGATTGGCATTACGCATAGACGCTTGTTCCTTTTTTAAGCATGGGGCAGCCCGACTTCTGCTGCCCCATGCAGGAAAATCAATCCAATTGAGGGCTAAACCTTAATTTTTATTCTTGTCAACAATCTTCTGGATCCACGGCATCATGCTGCGCAGGCGCTCGCCGACAACTTCGACTGGGTGCGCCGCATTGTTGCGTCGCCGGGCCGTCATTTCGGGATAATTTGCCTGACCTTCAAGGATGAAGCGTTTGGCGTACTCGCCATTCTGGATGTTTTCCAGACATTCACGCATTGCCCAGCGGCTTTCGTCGTTGATGACTTTGGGGCCGGTGACATATTCGCCGAACTCGGCATTGTTGGAGATGGAGTAGTTCATGTTGGCGATGCCGCCTTCGTAAATCAAATCGACGATCAGCTTCACTTCGTGCAGGCACTCGAAATAGGCCATTTCCGGCGCATAACCAGCTTCGGTCAGGGTTTCAAACCCGGCTTTGATCAGTTCAACCAGCCCCCCACACAGCACGGCTTGCTCGCCGAAAAGATCCGTTTCGGTTTCATCTTTGAACGTGGTTTCGATGATTCCCGTACGTCCGCCACCAATGGCACTGGCGTAGGACATGGCCAGATCTCTGGCCAGCCCGGAAGCATTTTGAAACACGGCAATCAGGTCGGGAATCCCGCCACCACGCACGAACTCGCTGCGCACCGTATGGCCTGGTGCTTTGGGTGCAATCATAATAACGTCAAGGTCGGGGCGGGGCACCACCTGGTTGTAATGGATGGCAAAACCGTGAGCGAAGGCCAGGGTTGCGCCCTGCTTGAGGTTGGGCTCAATTTCCTGCGTGTACAGCTGCGACTGAAATTCATCGGGGGTCAGAATCATCACCACATCTGCTGCCGCGACGGCTTGAGCAACGGGTTTAACTTCCAGACCATGAGCCTGTGCTTTGGCGACGCTTGCCGAGCCTGTGCGCAGGCCGACCCTGACATCGACTCCGGAATCTTTCAGGTTGCATGCATGGGCATGACCCTGAGATCCATAGCCAATAATCGCAACCTTTTTGCCCTTGATGATCGATAGATCGGCGTCTTTATCATAGTAAATCTGCATTGAATTTTCTCCCTTAAGAAATAGTAGTAAACGTCAACAGCTTCAAAACCGTTAAATGCCGTAAAAGACCGCAACTTATATCACAGGCGGGCTCTTTGTGGCAAATTAAACCCGGTGACCCTTAGCCGGTAACACCTTTTGAGCCGCGTCCAATGACCACTGGTCCCGAACGCACAATTTCCTTAATTCCCATGGGCGTTAGAAGTTCGAGCACCGCATCAATTTTGTCGGGCGCGCCCGTGACCTCGATGGTAAAAGATCTGGGGGTGACATCAACAACCTTTCCGCGAAAAATATCGACAATTCTGAGAACTTCCGCCCTTGAGTCAGATTCTGCAGTCACCTTGATCAATGCCAGCTCACGTTCAACATAGTGCTCACCCGTGAAATCGACAACTTTGATGGTTGAAATCAACTTATTGAGTTGTTTGTTGATTTGCTCAAGGATCCGATCATCACCCCGGGTGACAATGGTCATGCGTGAGGTGTCGGGATCGAGCGTCGGTGCGACCGAAAGACTTTCAATATTGAACCCGCGCCCGGAAAAAAGCCCAGAAACCCGTGCCAGAACGCCGAATTCATTTTCAACCAGAACCGAAATAGTATGTTTCATGTCATTCTCTCCAGAGTATTTTGCGCGTCAAGGCCGACATCAAGACGCCAGCACCATTTCATGAATTCCCTTGCCCGCGGGTACCATGGGCATCACATTCTCTTCACGACTGACCTTGAATTCCATCAGCACTGGGCCCTGAGTGGCCAAAGCCTGCTGGATGGTGGATTCGACCTCATCAACCCGCTCGGTACGCAGGCCGGTGGCACCATAGGCCTCGGCCAGTTTGACAAAATCAATCGGTAATTCCAGACAGGTTTGGCTGTAGCGTTTTTCGAAGAAAAGCTGTTGCCATTGGCGAACCATGCCCAGAAAGTTATTGTTCAAAATGGCAATTTTAACCGGCAGACGGTATTGCACCAGGGTCGCCAGTTCTTGCGAATTCATTTGAAAGGAGCCGTCGCCGGAAATATCGATCACCTGACGCTGTGGGAAAGCGATCTGTGCTCCCAGGGCGGCCGGTAAACCATAGCCCATGGTGCCCAGCCCGCCGGAAGTCAAGAATGTGCGCGGCTGACAGAAACCGTAAAATTGTGCAGTCCACATCTGGTGTTGGCCGACTTCGGTGGTGATGATGGCATCATTAGCGGTGAGTTGACTGATTTTTTCAATCACGTATTGCGGTTTAATGACGGAATCCGAGGCTTTATAGGTCATGGGATGGGTCTTCTTCCACCCGGCCAGGGCTTGCCGCCAATCAGATGTCTGTTCAATCAGACCTTCAATCTCTTGCGGAAGGGCGCGCAATTTTTCCAGGAGCACGGTTAACACGCTTTTTAAATCGCCAACCACAGGCAGATCGACCCGGACAATTTTACTGATTGAGGTGGGGTCGATATCGAACTGGATGATTTTAGCCTTTTTCGCAAAAGCATCAATCCGCCCGGTGACCCGATCATCAAAACGTGCGCCCACTGCGATAAGCAGATCACATTCGGTGACCGCCATATTAGCAAAATAGGTGCCGTGCATCCCCAGCATTCCGAGTGACAGGGCATGGTTGCCGGGAAAGGCGGCCATGGCCATCAGGGTCGTCGTAACCGGGATTTGCAATACTTCGGCCAGTTGCAGCAGTTCTGGGCTGACATTGGCCAGGCAGGCACCACCACCGACGTAGAGCACCGGTCGCTGGGCCTTGAGGATCATTTGCGCGGCCTTGCCGATCTGGCGGTCGTTGCCGGCCACTGTCGGTTTGTAGCTGCGCATATTGACGGTTTCGGGGTAGCTGAAACTCATGGATGCCACCTGAATATCCTTGGGCAGATCGATGAGTACCGGACCGGGACGGCCGGTGCGGGCGATATAGAAGGCTTCCTTGATCATGCGCGGCAGATCGCGAATATCCTGCACCAGATAATTATGTTTGGTGCAGGGGCGGGTAATGCCACAGATATCCGCCTCCTGAAAAGCATCATTGCCGATCAGGGCGGTCGGTACCTGGCCGGTAATGATGACCATGGGGATCGAATCCATATAGGCTGTCGCGATACCAGTGACCGTATTGGTGGCACCCGGTCCGCTGGTGGCGATGACCACCCCGACTTCACCCGTGGCGCGCGCATAACCATCAGCTGCGTGGACGGCGGCCTGTTCATGGCGCGTGAGTATGTGCTTGATGGATGAACTGAACAGGTCATCATAGATATTAATGACTGCTCCGCCAGGGTAGCCAAACACTGTTTCAACCCCCTCAAGACGCAGGCATTCGAGCAGAATCTGCGAACCAGTTAACTTCAACACGACCTCCTTCTGAAAAAGCCTGCACGCCGTGTGCAAGCTCATTGATGTCTCACCAGAATAAAAACGGGACAGCAGATCCCGCGAAAAAAAACGAATATAATATAGTTTTCACGCGGTATGCAAACAGAAGTGCGATGATTTTTCCGCGGCAGTGAATATCAAACAACGAATTCTGTTGGCTCCCAGCGTTTTTTGCGATTTCTCATTGTAAATCTGGCGGAAATATCGCAACCTGCGACTTTTGTAGCCCTGAGTGAATGTGAGGAAAACGCTATGGCGCAGCCTTGGAAAACCCTTGATCGTGTCAGCACTGCAGACGGCGACTTGGAACTTCGTCAGCGTGGTGCGCGCGACTTTCTGATTACCCTTGGCGGTCTGGTGCTGATGAATAGCCTGAATAACCGTTCGGAAGTGCTGCTTGGTCAGCTTGGCTGTCAGTTTTTGCAAGATCATCCGGCGCCACGGGTTCTGGTCGGCGGCCTGGGCATGGCTTGTACCCTGCGGGCGGTGCTGGATTCG
>JAACTI010000305.1 GCA_009993495.1 Deltaproteobacteria bacterium
ATCCGAGTTGCGGCGCCTGGGTGAAAATCATACCAATATCGTGCAACATGGCTGCTTCGGCAAGAAATTGGAGATCAACCGGCTGAAGTAGGGCCACCTTGCGCCCAACCGCAAGGGCCTTACGCGTGACCAGTCGGCTGTGCTCAAACACTATTAACTGGGCCTCGGGGGCCCATTGATAATACTTTTTCAGCAGATCCGCAGGGCTGAATTTCATTTTTTTCTCGCTGGGGAGGAACCTCTTTTGTCCGTGTTGTTGTCTGTCCATCATAGCAGACCAAAGGTTTAGGACTCACTATCATTCTGCCCAATTGCCAAAAAAATTAATCCTTGTCGTTTTTCTTCAATTAACGTTAGAATGCCAAAGATTTCAGCTTGTTCTCTTGTTAGCGCGCGTTTGATAAAGCTTTTTCCCCACTCTCAGGTTCTTCATGCAGGTCGTAGACAATCTAGCTCAGATCATTGGTGCCGAGGAAGGAACGGCTGTTGCCCTCGGAAATTTTGATGGCATCCATTTGGGGCATCGCCAGATCTTCCGCACCCTGACCCGTCGGGCGCAGGAATGTGCCGTCAAATCTCTGGTCTATACCTTTGACCCTCATCCGCTGAAACTTCTGGCCCCCGATCGCGCGCCTCTGTTACTCAATACAACGGAGGAAAAGGAGCGTCTGATTGAGGCGTTGAACATTGATATTCTGGCGCGGATTCCTTTTACCCCGGAGGTTGCCAGTTATCCGGCCGAAGATTTTGTGCGTGCGGTGTTGGTTGATAAATTGAAAATTAAAGCGCTGGTCATCGGTTACGATTTCGCTTTTGGTTACCAGCGGCGGGGCACGGGACCTTTTCTGCAAGAGCAAGGCAAGCGTTTTGGTTTCAGTGTCGATGTGCTGCAACCCCTGGGAATTGACGGATTGCCTTACAGCTCTACACGCGTACGTGAGTTGCTCACTCGTGGCGAGGTGGATCTGGTTCCGACTCAGCTGGGGCGTCATTACACCTTGAGCGGCCAGGTGGTTGCGGGGGACAAGCGCGGGCGTGAGCTTGGTTTTCCGACCGCAAATATTTGCACCGCGAAAGAGTTATTACCCGCGCCCGGTGTTTATGCCGTGCTGGTACGCTGGAATAATCGAGACTATCCGGCGGTGGTCAACATCGGTTGTCGGCCTACCTTTGGGCAGGGCCCTTTTCAGCTGGAGGCTCATCTCCTCGATTTTAACCAGGATCTCTACGGCCAGGATCTACGACTCTACTTTTTTCAGCGCCTGCGTGGGGAAGAAGGCTTTGTGGATGTGAGTCATCTGATTGCAGCGATTCATCGTGATATCGAACTGGCACGACAGGCACTGCGTGATGCCAGAATTCTCTCTTATCAGGATTTCCCGCCCCAGGATCAAACCACATGATGTCTTTTACCGGCCAGACCCAGATTTACGGCATTATCGGCGACCCCATTAGTCATTCCCTTTCGCCCTTGATGCAGAATGCTGCAATCGCTGCAGCCGGGCTGGATGCCTGTTATCTTCCCTTCCATGTACCGAGCGCACAATTGGGGGTCGCCGTTGAAGGCCTGCGTGCCCTGGGGATTGATGGATTTAACGTAACCCTCCCACATAAACAGCAAATTCTTTCACGGCTCGATTGGGTTGATGAAAATGCGACCCTGATCGGCGCGGTTAATACGGTGGTTTGTCGTCAGAGATGTCTGCATGGTTACAACACCGATTGCAGCGGGTTTTTACGCGCCCTGCGTGAAGACCTTCAGTTCGAACCGGCAGGCCGCAATGTTCTGCTTTTTGGTGCCGGTGGGGCTTGTCGCGCGGCGCTGGTTGCCTTGTTGCGCAGCCAGGCGCAAAACCTGTGGCTGGTGAATCGGCGGCTGGATAAGGCCCAAGGGTTGGCGCAAGAGTTTCAAGAGCTTTTTCCCGACCAGCAAATTTCGGCCCACAGTCTGCAAGATACGACCTACCGGCAATTGCTGTCTCAGGCCGATTTGATTGTCAACACCACTTCCGTTGGTCTGCGCGGAGAAGACCTTGAATGCTGTCCGCTGGAGAGAGTTAAAGCTGGTACCGTCGTTTATGATATGGTATATACCGTCGTTGAAACAGCCTTTGTCCACCGGGCGCGCCGTCAGGGTTTAAGCGCTGCCGATGGCTTGAATATGTTGGCAGCTCAGGGTGAAGATGCATTTTTTTTGTGGCATGATATCCTTGCGGAAAAGGGGTTGATGAAAAAATCTCTTCACGCGTGGCGCAGAACTCATTCTCATTGATGGAGGGGCTGGAGCTCTATGAGCACTGATCGCTTAGGTGAACTTCTTGTTCGTAATCAGCTGATTTCCGATGGTCAGCTGAAAAGAGCTATAGATGAGCAGAAGAAAGAAGGGATTCGCCTCGGCGCCGCCCTGATTAAACTTGGCTATATTCAGGAAGCCGACCTCTCAACCTTTCTCTCCCGTCACTATGGCGTACCCTCCATCAATTTAAGCGAATTCGAAGTCGACCCTGCGGTCATTGCGACGATTCCCGCGGAAGTGGCCCAGAAGTACCAGATGGTTCCGATTAATCGCGCCGGAGCGACCCTGATTGTGGCCATGGCCGATCCGTCCAATATTTTTGCCCTTGACGACATCAAATTTATGACCGGCTACAACGTTGAGGTTGTGGTTGCCGCCGAAGCCGCGATCAAGGAAGCGATTGACAAATATTATGATCAAAGTTCCTCCCTGGCCGATGTCATGGGGGATCTGGGTGATTTCGATGATCTGGAATTTGGTGATGATATCGAACAGATTGATCCGAGTTCGCTCGAAAAAGCCAGCGAAGATGCCCCCGTGGTCAAGCTGGTCAACCTGATTCTGACCGACGCGATTAAGAAGAAAGCGTCAGATATTCATATTGAGCCCTACGAGCATATTTTTCGGGTTCGTTACCGGATTGACGGGGTGCTTTACGAGGTGATGAAGCCGCCCAAAAAACTGAAAAATGCCATAACTTCGCGGTTGAAAATTATGGCGAGTCTCGATATCGCCGAACGACGTTTACCCCAGGACGGGCGCATCAAAATAAAAATGGGGCGCAACATTGAAATGGACTATCGGGTTAACTGTCTGCCAACCCTGTTCGGTGAAAAAGTGGTTTTGCGCCTG
>JAACTI010000285.1 GCA_009993495.1 Deltaproteobacteria bacterium
AGCTGTCTTTGCGACGACATTCTCGACCCTGGAACCCAAGCCTGGTTGCAGAACTATGGAGGACGGGTCGTGCTGCCCGACGAGGGCCTTGTCTTCAAAAAGGGCAGGGGATGTCCCACGTGCAATAATACCGGTTATCGTGGCCGCATTGGTATTTTTGAACTGCTGGAAATTAACTTTGAACTGGCCGATGCCCTGCGGCGTAACGACAGCTCGGGCTTTGCCAAGGTCGCGCAAAAGTTGCCCCATTTTGTCAGCCTCGCCGATAGTGCCCTGAGCCTGGCTCTTGCGGGCGTCACCAGCATGGATGAAGTGTTACGCGTGGCCGGCGAAGTCGAATTGTAGGATTAATTCATGCCTTTTTATCACTACACCGCCAGAGATAACCAAGGTAAACTGCTCGAAGGGCAGGCCGAGGCACTTTCTGCCGATGCCCTTGCAGCACAGTTTCAGGCCAGCCAGCTGATGCCGATCCGCATTACCCAGGTTGTAGAAAAAACCTCGCTCGATCTGGCGCGATTCTTTTCCTTCCGGCGCAAAACTAAAGTCACGCTGGATGATCTGATCCTTTTCTGCCGACAGATGTATACCCTCAACGCCTCTGGTGTGCCCCTCATCCGGGCCATTCGTGGCCTGGTCGAAACCGCGCGCAACCCGACTCTGGGTGAAGCGCTGGGCCGGGTTGTCGAAGACCTGGAGGCGGGCATGGAACTGTCCGGCGCCTTCAGTCGCCATGCTGAAGTCTTTCCGCCCCTTCTCTGTCGCATGGTGCAGGTCGGCGAGGTGACCGGCAAACTGGATAATGTGTTCAAACAACTGGCGCTCTATTTTGAACGCGAAAAAGAAACCATCAATCAGGTCAAGGCGGCCCTGCGTTATCCGACCTTTGTTCTTATTGCCATTGCGATCGCCGTATCGATTATTACTCTGTTCGTGATTCCGGCGTTTGAAAAGGTTTTCAGCGGCTTCGGCGCCGATCTTCCCCTGCCGACCCGCATTCTCATGGCCTTGTCCAGCTTTATGCAGCACTACTGGTATGTTCTGTTGGCGCTGCTTGTGTTGACCGTACTGGGAATTAAGCAAGGGCTCAAAACCCAGAAAGGCCGCTACACCTGGGATCGCTATAAACTCAAAATACCCCTGGTTGGCGATATTATCCTGCGTTCGACCCTGGCGCGCTTCTCGCGGGGGTTCAATATGAGCTATACTGCTGGAATACCTTTGTCGCAGGCGCTGGGGTTTACGGCCCGAGCGGTGGATAATGTTTTTGTCGGCGGCAAAATTGAAAAAATCCGCAACGGCATCGAACGCGGCGATACCCTCACCCGCAGCGCCACCCAGACTGGCATGTTCACTCCCCTGGTCTTACAGATGCTCGCCGTCGGCGAAGAAACCGGCGCCGTCGATACCATGCTCGCCGATGTCGCCGAATTTTATGAACGTGAGGTGGAATATGACATTAAAAACCTCTCCAGCGCCATTGAGCCCATCATGATCGTCATTATTGGCGGCATGGTGCTGGTGCTGGCCCTGGGGGTGTTTTTACCCATGTGGAACTTGTCCAGTATCGCAAGATGAGAACGATGGTGCGGTTCTCCGGGCAAAGGCCAAAGGCGTCTCGCGCAGAGCCGCAAAGTCGTAGCGAAGGGCCCAGTTGAAATTACCATCCCCTTGTGGGTGCCCGATTATGAAAACGAAACGTTATGGTTACTACCCAATGGTGGTAAATAACCACCGAAACGGCAAAAACCGGGCGGGCACAAGTCCCGCTCCCAGTGCGGTTAGGTAATGATTCCCCGTAGGGGCACGGCACGTCGTGCCCGGTTTAACCGCGAAAGCACAGGCATGAAGACTTATAACGCCAGATCAAGTGAAAAAGGTTTCACCTTGTTTGAACTGGTGGTGGTTATTGTTATCATCAGCTTGCTGGCGGTGGTGGCCCTGGGGTATTACCGCAAACTGCTGGTGCGGATCGAAAGCTCGACTCTGGAGTACAACCTTGGCACCCTGCGTAGCGCCGCAGCCATGACCTTTGCCGAATATTATCTGCATGGTCGGCTGTCGGAACTGCCCGAACTGCTCGACACCAACCCGATGTCGCTGTTGGCGCAGGTGCCTAAGAATTATCGGGGGCTGCTGCCGGCTGCGGCGCAAGATGTGCAACCGGGATCCTGGTATTTTGACCCGGACGCGCAACACCTGGTGTATCAGGTCAACCATCGCGCCTATTTTCGCGCCGGAGACGGCCAGAATCAGCAGATTTTCTTTAAAATGCGGGGGGTTTATGCCGATAGGCAGAAAGGAGCCGAAGCAAAGCAGATAGTTGTCGGACTGGATATTCAGCCCCTGCAAAATTATGTCTGGCTGCCGGTTTTTGAACTGGACCGGCCGTAAATATTAACCGGGTAAAAAGGAGAAAAAGAATGGTGAATCAAAAAGGTTTTACTCTGATTGAGTTGGTAGTGGTGATTGTTATCCTCGGCATTCTGTCGGCGGTAGCGGTGCCGAAGTTTATTGATATGCGTACGGAAGCAAAAACCGCTGCGGCCAATGGTGTGCTCGGTGCGGCGCAAGCCGCCGCATCACTTAACCATGCCAAGTATCTGGTCAGTGATGTGGCATCAACCCCTGCCGGTGCCTTTATCACAACCGGGACTCTCCTGCTTGAGGCCATGGATGGAACACCGGAAGGCTGGGTCGTGGATGATAGCGGTGCTGCAGGTGCTATCGGGATCTCTTTTGGATCTGCCGGGACAGATGTTGCAGCTGCGGAATATTCGGTGATTATTTCAACCGTTGAAGACGCCAACGGTAAGGCTACATTGATCAAAGGGGGGACGGCCACCTGGTAGGCAGTATGGGCGTAAATCAAAAATGTCCACCGGGCTTTACCCTTATTGAGCTGGTGGTGGTATTGCTGGTGCTGGGGATTGTCACGGCGGTGGCAATGCCGAGTTTTTTCAACCTGAGTGATTATCAGGAGCGCAGCGCCTACGATGAAGTTGCCGGGGCGCTGCGCTATGCCCAGAAACTGGCGGTTGCCAGCGGCTGCGAGGTGCAGCTTGCCCTTTCCAGCAACAGCTACGCCCTGCAACAGCATGCCACCAATTGCACAACCGGCGCTTTTACCCCAATCAGCAATCACCCTGTGACCACAGGCACCTTTGCCTCCGTCGCCCTGACCCCATCTGCCAGCAGTTTTATTTTTGACCCCATGGGGCGCAGCAGCCAGGCGGTGACCATCGGTGTGGGCGGACGCACTCTTTCGGTCGTTGCCGAAACCGGTTTTGTGGATGCGCCATGAAGAAGATGCGAATCAATCGAAATCAACGGGGTGTCACTCTGGTGGAATTGGTTATCACCATGGTGATCATCTCCATAGCGGTTGCCGGGGTGATGACGGTGATCAATTCCACCATCCTGCATTCCGCCGATCCGGTCTTGCGCCAGCAGGCGATAGCGATTGCTGAAGCTTATATGGAAGAAATAACCCTGAAAAATTACCTCGACCCCGACGATGATCAGCTTTGCCCTGGCGCAGAAGCCAATCGTAAATTATTTGACAATATTTGTGATTATAATGGTTTGAATAATAACGGCGCACGTTCTCAAAGCGACCCGTCCACTGTCATTGTGCCCAACTACACCGTCACCGTCGTCGTTGCGTCCGAAAATTTCGGCCCCACCGCCCCCGCCGGGGTTCAGGTAGCGGGTTTAAAAATAAATGTCACCGTCACCGACCCGGCAGGCGAGAGTCTGACCTTAAGCGG
>JAACTI010000286.1 GCA_009993495.1 Deltaproteobacteria bacterium
CCTACGCACCTTCCGCTTACGCCACCGTCTACCCCGTCGCACTGATCGGTAAAATTCTGGCCGTTAAAATTTTACTGCTGTTGCTCTAACCCCCCCCCCCGCGCTTCTCTCCAGGAACGGGTCTTCCGTTGCCGTCGAAAAAAATTTCCTGGCTCTTCAGCATGCAGAGTCCGAGACCGCCGTGGCAGGGGGAGATTCATCTGGCCCGTGGAATGGATGTCTTGAGCTCTTGTCCCTGCGCAGCGGAAGAAATACAAAATAACTCATTTTGTCATATATTGACGCGCATCAAGTTTTTCCTCTTTCGCTTCCGCTATGCTCCGTCCATCCGCAACATTCAACCGAAGGAGAAAACAGATGAATTTGCCCCCCAGCATCGGTGATCAGCCGATCAATAAGACCATTGAACAACATCCCATCATTGGTGAAATTCTCAACAAATACGATATCGGTTGCGTAACTTGCGGCGTTGGTATCTGTCTCGTGAAAGATGTGGTCAGCATCCACGCCCTGGGTGCTGAAATCGAAGCGCAAATCGAACAACAAATTAACGACTACCTTAACCAGCAAGGAGAATAAAATTATGTCGAATCTTGCATGTGGCTGCCCTGGATCTCAGGTACGTACCCTTGAAAAAAAAACCGGCAGTAACGCAGATCCCAGCGGTCGGATCTCCTCAGAATTACGCCAATGGCCAACCCAGTTGCAGCTGGTTCCCCCCAGCGCCCCCTGGTTGAAAAATGCCGCGTTGCTGATTGCCGCCGATTGTGTGCCCTTTGCTTACGCCGAGTTTCACCGCGACTTCATCAAGGACAAAGTTCTGGTTAACGCCTGCCCCAAATTGGACGACAGCAGTTCCTATGTCGATAAACTGGCGGCGATAATTGCGCAGAACGATATTGCTTCCGTCACCGTGGCCATTATGGAAGTCCCCTGTTGCCGCGGCCTGGCGATGCTGGCCCAGCAGGCCGTTGCCCAGTCGGGCAAAGAGGTCAAACTCGATATTGCGGTTATCGGGGTCGATGGCGAAAGGAGACCGTAAGCATGGTCGCCAATGTGACCCAGATGCTGGTCGAAGAACATCGGCTGATTTTGCGGATGATTGCCCTGGTCGAACAAAATACCAAACGGATGGAAGAGGGTCGTTTTCGCGACTGGCAGTTTTTTCTCGATGCGGTCGATTTTATCCGTAACTATGCCGATCGCTTTCATCATGCCAAAGAAGAAGAAGTTTTGTTTGTGGCCCTGGTTGAAAACGGTATGCCTGCAAAGAATTCACCGATTGAGGCCATGCAACTGGAGCACGATCAAGGCCGCGCTTTGGTGCGAAGCCTGGAAGAAGCCGCCAGTTTGGCCCTTGCCGGCGCGAGCGGCCACATTCCAGCGATTGCCGCCGGCGCCAAAGGCTATGCCGCGTTGTTGCGCGGCCATATTGATAAAGAAGATACCATTCTCTATCCCCTGGCCGAACGCCTGCTGCCCGCCGAAGTTCGTCAGTCGCTGCTTGCGGCCTATGCCCGGGCCGAGGCTGAGCGCCCGCAACTGGAGGAAAAGTATCATCAACTGGTCAAAAATTATGAACAGCAAACGGCGGATTAACTGGAAAGAGCAGAACTACGGCGGGTTCTGCTCTTTTTTTCATTTTTTACATGATCTGGTTTGACAGATGGGGGTTGCCGCATTAGGGTTTAGAACCCTGAGGTCGCGCCTGGTTTAAAAATGGCGTTGTTGACTCCTTGTCACCGGATGCCTTCATGCCTGAATCCCTTGGAAAAAGTCAGGATAATGCCCTGGCGCAAAACATCAAAGTCATAGTTGACCTCTTTTCCGCACCCTGTTTGCGCGAAAACTTTCTTGCCTCCATTGTTGAAAAAATCAGCGCCTGGACCGATTGCGAGGCTGTGGGTATTCGGGTCATCAAGTCCGACAATCTTATGCCTTACGAAGCCTATACCGGCTTTTCTTACGCCTTCTGGAAAAGTGAAAATTGCCTGTCTCTCACCGAGCATCAATGCGTCTGCATTCGTGTGGTGAACGGCCTGCCCGACCCCGCCGACCAACCGCTGCTTACCCCAGGGGGCTCATTGTGGACGAATAACCTGCAAAAATTCGCCAAGAAGCTTGCGCCTAAGCTGGTTCCGCGCTATCGCAGCACGTGCATTACGAGCCAATTTGAAACCCTTGCCGTGGTACCGATTCGTCACAAAAAACAGGTTCTGGGGCTTATTCACCTTGCCGACCGGCAGCCAGATATGTTGCCGCAAGAAAAAATTCACATTCTCGAATCGGTCGCACCGGCAATCGGCGAAGTCATTTCACGCTTCAGCACGGAAACGCCTGAAATCCAATAGAAAATTTGTAACCTCTAGTCATCCCGGAGCTTTCTGTGTTGGTAGGTAATCTCAGACGCGTAGCAACTTAAATCAGGCACATGGCAACCATGGCGTTAGCAACCTTGATGAAACCGGCAATATGGGCAGCATTAACATTTAAGAGAGCCTTGTGCAAAAAGATCGTCATCCCCGAATGCCTTCATCGGAGATCCAGTATTTTCAACCATTTAGTGAACTGGATTCCCGACTAAAATCGCTTCGGGAATGACGTAAAGGAACTTTTGCAAAAAACTCTGTTTGACACTTTTTTGTGGGAGCGGCTTTCAGCCGCGAAAATCGCGCGCCAGAATTTTAGCTGAGATCCCAGGTTTTCAGGGTTGAAAATCTGCTTGCCCGACAATACCGCTCGGGGATGACGACCATTGGGTGGCCAGGTAAAGAGTTACAATTAATTTTGTAAGCTTTCGCCGGTAAATTCTGGATGTGCGATTTGTCTTGTGGCCTTAAAATTTTTTCAAAATTTCTCTTTGCCCTTCCCGTTGCAACGCGTTCGCTGAATTCTGCGATGTGTTTCATGACTACATAATCTACTCATAGTAAGTCGAAAACTGAGCAGCGATCGATTTTCTTCAGCGCCGCGCGTCTCCGGGCTGATGGCATGCAGCCCCGCCCTTGGGCCTGTTAGCCGGGTTTTCGCCCCATTGTGAAAATCATAGGCACCTCTTTTGCACAATGGCCTCATCCGAACCTGATGCGCGCTCG
>JAACTI010000100.1 GCA_009993495.1 Deltaproteobacteria bacterium
GATTACGGCCGCCATGCCTGCTGGTACCGGTTTGAGCACATTTGCTGAAACTTACCCGCAACGCTTCTTCGATGTTGGGATTGCTGAACAGCATGCCGTAACCTTCGCCGCCGGTCTGGCCTGTCGCGGCTTGCGTCCGGTGGTGGCGCTTTATTCCACCTTTTTGCAGCGTGCCTACGACAATGTGCTGCATGATGTCTGCTTGCAGAATCTGCCGGTCAGTTTTGCTCTGGATCGTGGCGGTCTGGTCGGTGCCGACGGGCCGACGCATCATGGCGTGTTCGATTATTCCTTTTTGCGCCATTTGCCCAACATGGTGCTCATGGCACCGCGCAACGCCCTTGAGTTGCAACGCGCCATGCTGACAGCCTTGAATGCGCCTGGCCCTTTTGCTTACCGTTATCCGCGCGGCAATGTCGAAGATTTAGAACCGAATTTGCCCATTGAACCTTTGACCCTTGGCCGGGGGGAGATCCTGCGTCAGGGCAAAGATGTTTGCATTCTTGCCGTTGGTACCATGGTGCACCAGGCCCTGGCGGCGGCTGAAATTTTGGCGGAAAAGGGTATTGAATTGCAGGTGGTTGATGCCCGGTTTATTAAACCCCTCGATGAGGAACTGATTATTGATCTGGCCGCGCAGAGCCCGTTACTGCTGACCGCTGAAGAAAACGCCTTGCAGGGTGGTTTTGGGGCGGCGGTTCTTGAGCTGCTTTCCGACCGCGGGCTGGGGGTGCGGGTTGAGCGTATCGGCATTCCCGACCGTTTCATCGAACAGGGCACTCAGCTTGAATTATGGCAGCGACTGGGGCTTGACGCAGCGGCAATTGCCCGGCGCATTCAGCAGGCCTTGGGAAAAAAGCTGCTTTAAGGTGGCAAGCCGGTTCCGTTCTGTTAAGCTGAAAAAACACGTGTGGTCAGAAAGTAGACGTGACCCCTTGTGCGCTACCAGGGCCCGGTGCCCTTTGATTTTTGTGTTGTTCTTCCGCTCTGGAGCAACACCGTCCAAGACCCCCGTTCCGTGGCTGGCGCGGACTCTGGATGCTGGACAGTTGCGATTTTCCCTTTTTTCGTGAAGCAGGAACGCCCATGGCTCGTAAAATATTTATCGCCGCAACCGGACAAAACAGCGGTAAAACCACCACCAGTCTTTCTCTGGTTCACATGGCGCGCAAAAAATATGGCCGGGTTGGTTTTATCAAACCCATTGGGCCCAAACCCGCCGAGTATGAAGGTCTCATTGCCGACAAAGATGCCATTTTAATTGCCCGGGTCTTTGGTATGGAAGATGACCTGTCCCTCATGTCACCTTATGTGCTGCACCCCGGCGACACCCGCCGGGTTCTCGATGGTGAATTGAAACGCGAACACATTCTGTATCGCATTGCCGATGCGATTGAAAAACTTTCCCAGAAAAATGATTTTCTTATTATCGAAGGGGCCGGTCATACCGGCGTGGGTTCGGTGATTGGTTGCAGCAATGCGCGCATTGCGCGCATGGCCGAGGCATCAGTGCTGATGGTGACGGGTGGTGGGCTGGGGAATGTGGTCGATTCCGCCTGGATGAACATGGCTCTGTTTGAAAAAGAACGGGTGCAGGTCAAATCGCTGTTGGTCAATAAAATTATTCCGCGTAAACGTGAACAAACCCTGCATTATCTTGGTTTGGCGTTCGCCGATACGCCGATCAATGTGATTGGTGGGTTCAATTATCAACCCATTCTGGCCAACCCGACCTTGCGGCGGATTGCCAGTGTGCTGGATATTGAACTGCATGCCACCGAAGAAGAGGGGCAGCGGATTGTCCACAATGTGCAGATTGGCGCGGCCTCGACTCAGCGAGTGGCCGGTCTGCTGAAAGATTCAACCCTGGTTATTGTCAACAGCAGTCGTGACGAATTGCTCGTAACCCTGGCAAACCTCTACCAGTTGCCCGAATATTCCGGCAAGTTGGCGGGCATTATCATCCCTGGTGTCGGGCCAATCAGCGCCATCACCCAACGGATTATCGAGCGCAGCGGTATTCCTCACATGCGGGCGGGTAAAACGTCAACCACCGTTTTTGAAGTGATTAAGGAAGATGTGTCCAAGGTCGTGGCCGAAGACAGTGAAAAAATTGATTTGATTAAGCAATTAGCGGAACATCGGCTGGATTTCGACAAGATCGATGCTGATCTCGATGGTTGAACAGTTTCTGCTCGCCTGCACAGGGGGTCGGGGAAAATTTATGCAAATCAAAGTGAAATTTATTGACGGTCATATTGAACTGGTGCGTCCGCGAGAATTGCAAAAGCTGATTGAGGCTCGGCGTATTACCCAGTTTCGCCGTTCCTGTGGTTGGGTCAACGTTGAACACGCGAGCATCCGCAGTTCACTGCGTGGTGAATATTACGGACCGGAACGGCGCAGCAACTTTGATGACTGATGTTCTTGCTTGCGGCCATCGGAAGAATTTAACCTCGCCTTGCCCTTTACAAACTCGACCCTGGTCGAGTTTTTTAACGTTGGGCCAAGACCTTTCAAAGGGGAAAGAGGTTCCGAGGGGTTACGGGCACACACAGATTTTTTTTTCGGGAGAACGATTTTGAAATCTTTTCTTGCAGTTTTCTTTCTGTTGCTTCTTGGCGCTTGCGGGCTGCAAAGCGATGAGGCTCCTGCGGCGGTTGAGCAAGACGTCAGGTCAATCCGGGTCGAGACGCTGACGGCCCGGTATCGTGATTTGCGCGAAGAGTTCACTCTGCCCGGTTCTTTGGAGGCATGGCAAGATGTGCTCCTGGCGGCTGAAATGTCCGGCCCCGTCGAGTGGATTGGCCCTCAGGAAGGGGCGCGGGTCAAAAAAGGGGATCTGCTGGTTAAAGTCGACACGCGCAGCCTGCAGGCGAATCTCAATAGCAGCCGGGCCGAATATCAGCTGCGACAAAAGACTCTGGCGCGCCAGCAAGAGTTAGTCGCCGAAAAGCTGGTGAGTCAGCAAGACTTCGATGTCGCTAACAGCGCCCTTCAAGTGGCAAGGGCCGCTCTGCACAACGCAGAAATCCTGTTGGATCGGGCCAGCTTAACCGCCCCCCTCGACGGCTTGATTGAAGAGCGTCTGATTGAGCCGGGTGAATATGTAAAAGTTGGAGATTCCCTGGTGCGCCTGGTACAGGTTGCCCTGCTGAAAGTAAATGTCGATGTACCGGAAAAAGACGTGCTCTTTCTCCACCCTGGGGATAGCGTCGAGATTCTGGCGACCTCGCCGGGCGTGGAGAAAACATCGTCGATTCACGGAACCCTGACCCAGATCCGTTACGTGGCGGATCCTCTCACCCGAACCTATCGAGTGCGGGCGAAAATAGACAACCAGACTGAAACATTCCGCCCCGGCATGATCGTGCGCGCCCGCTTTTTACGTCGTCAGCTTCATCAGGTTCTGGCGGTGCCTTTATCTGCCGTCATCAATCGTGAGGACAAAAAACTGCTTTTCGTGCGCCAGGACGACCGAGCCATGGCGCGTGAAGTGGAACTTGGCGCGATTATCGATGGCGAAGTAGTGGTGACATCCGGGCTTGAGGTGGGGAATGAGGTGATTATCAAGGGGCAGCAGATGCTGATAGATGGTGCCCGCATCACCCTGGCGGAGAAGTAGACAATGCTGATCTCCAATGCGGCCGTTGACCGCCGCAGCACGGTTTTTGCCCTGCTGTGGATTATTGTGATTCTCGGCGTTTACAGCTATATCAGCTTGCCGCGTGAATCGACTCCGGATATTACCATTCCGGTCGTGCTGGTGGTCACTCCCTATGAGGGCGTGACCCCTGAAGATATTGAAAATCTTATCACGCATCCCCTGGAACGCAAACTCAAGGGGCTGAAGGATGTCGAAAAAATGAGCTCGGTCAGCGCCGAAGGCTCGTCGATGATCACCATTGAATTTGTCCCCGATGTCGACATTGACAACGCCCTGCAGCGGGTGCGCGACAAGGTCGATCAAGCGCGGCGCGATCTGCCCAACGACCTGGAAAATGACCCCTCAATTTTGGAAATCAATCTGTCGGAATTTCCGATTTTGATGGTGGCCGTGTCTGGACGGAGCGAAGAGACCTTGTTGAAACAGGTCGCAGAAGAGCTTTCTGACCGGATCGAACAGCTTGGCGGGGTGCTCGATGTCGTGATAACCGGCGGTCGCGAACGCCAGATTCGGGTCGAGTTTGATCCCGAACGGCTGTTTGCCTACGGCATTGCCCTCAGCGAGGTCATCCAAGCGATTCAGCGGGAAAATGTTAATATTCCGGGGGGGAGTATTGATATTGGCCAGGGCAAGTACATGTTGCGCGTGCCCGGTGAATTTGCCGATCCGGCTGAAATTGACAATCTGGTGCTGACCGAACGCCAGGGGCGATTAATTTATTTCAAGGATGTTGCGCACATTGTCGACGGCTTTGAAGACCGCCTCAGTTACGCCCGGATCAATGGGCAACGCAGTGTTTCTCTGGCCATCAAGAAAAGAACCGGAGCCAACATCATTGAAGTGGCCGATCAGGTTTTTGCCCTGCTTCAAACCGCCGAAAAACAATTACCCCCCGGCGTTGAGCTGGCGGTGACCCTGAATCAGTCCAAGGATATTCGGCGCATGGTGACCGAATTGGAAAACAACATCATTACCGGCCTGATTCTGGTGGTGCTGGTGTTATTCATGTTTCTTGGTTGGCGCAACTCCTTTTTTGTTGCCCTGGCGATTCCCTTTTCCATGTTGATTTCCTTTGCGGTGCTGGATTTTTTGGGCATGACCCTCAATATGGTGGTGCTCTTCAGCCTGATTCTGGCCTTGGGTATGCTGGTCGACAATGCCATTGTCATGGTTGAAAATGTTTATCGCCATATGCAGCAGGGCAGGCCGTCACAGCAAGCGGCTAAACTGGCGGCCGCTGAAGTCGGTTGGCCGATTATCAGCTCGACGCTGACGACCCTGTGTGCCTTTTTCCCCCTGATTTTCTGGCCGGGGATCATGGGTGAGTTCATGAAATTTTTGCCTCTGACCCTGATTATTACCTTAACGGCATCACTCTTTGTTGCCTTGGTGGTCAATCCGACCCTGTGTGGGCATTTCATGGTGTTGAGCAAAAAGCAGCAGCAGGGCGAAAAAAAAGCGCATCGCATTCTCAGCCTTTATCAGTCGGTACTCGAATTCAGCCTGCGGCATCGATTGCTGGTGGTGATGGCTTCTTTTGTTTTTTTGGGCGCCATTGTCAGTTTTTATGTGGCTCTCGGTCATGGGGTTGAACTTTTCCCAACGACCGAACCCAACCGGGCCTTTATTGAGATAAAACTGCCGGAAGGGACTAACCTGGAAACCAGCAATGAACTGACGCGTCGGGTTGAACAATTTGTCCGTCTTGAAGCCGATGTGCGTTTTGCGTTGGCTGAGGTTGGCACTGCGAGCAACGACAGTGGCGGCGGGCAGAGTGTGCAGTCGAATATGAGCAAAATCACCCTCGACTTTGTTGAACGCGATGCCCGCCAGCAGTCGACAATCGACGTATTGAATCGACTGCGCCGAGCGATTGAACCCCTGGCCGGAGCGGAATTCAAGGTTGAACGTCAGAAAGAAGGTCCTCCCACCGGCCCGCCCGTGAGTGTTGAAATCAGTGGTCAGAAGATTGAAATTCTTGAACAGCTGGTGGCCAAGGTGCGTGAGAAGATTGTTGATGTGCCGGGACTGGTGGATTTGAAGGACGATTTTTCCAAAGCTAAACCCGAAATTCGGGTTGAGGTCGATCGCGAAAAAGCCAGTTTGCTCAGATTATCGACGGCGGAGATTGCTGAAATGGTTAAAGCGGCGATTTCCGGTTCCAAGCTCGGGGTTTATCGTGAAGGGGAAGACGAATACGATATCGTCGTGCGTTTGCCTGAGGCGCGGCGTGACTCTTTGGCTGCGGTGGAAAACTTGCTGATTCCGGCCCGCGGCGGATCTCCGGTGCCCCTGTCGACTGTCGCCCGTATTCGGCTGGGGACAGGCTTCGGTTCCATTCGGCATATCGATCAGAAACGGGTAATAACCATCAGTGCCGAGGCCATGGCGCGCAACAGCAATGAGGTGTTGCTGGAGGTTCAGCAACGGATTGCCACGCTGCCGATTCCGCCCGGTTATCAGATCACTTATTCCGGCGAACAGGAAGAACAACAGAAGGCCATGGCTTTTCTGTCTAAAGCCTTTGTCGGTGCGATTTTACTCATCATGCTGGTGCTGGTAACCCAGTTCAATTCGGTGTTACAAACGTTGATTGTGATGAGCTCGGTCGTTTTGTCTCTGACGGGAGTCTTTCTGGGTTTAATGATCACCGCCACGCCCTTCGGCATTATTATGACCGGTATTGGGGTTATTTCTCTCGCCGGGGTGGTGGTTAACAATGCGATTGTGTTGATTGATTACATTAATCAATTACTCAAAGATGGCATGGCTTTCAACGAAGCCCTGGTGCGCGCTGGGCTGGTGCGTTTTCGACCGGTGCTCTTAACTGCCGCGACAACAATTCTTGGTTTGTTGCCCATGGCTCTGGGGTGTAGTTTCGATTTTAGCAATTTTACCTGGGTTATCGGCGGCGAATCGGCAGATTGGTGGGGCCCTATGGCGGTAGCGGTTATTTTTGGTCTGGCTTTTGCCACAATTCTGACCCTGATGGTGGTTCCGGTTTTTTACTCGCTGTTGATGGAGCGTCGGCACAGAAAAGGTTATTTGTTTCAGACTGAGGCTCGGGAACAATAGTTTTGCTGGATTTCTTCAGCCGTTTAGTCACCCTCTCTGCGTGTGCTCTTTCGCGGACGGGATGCTGTTCCTTCCTGGAGCCGAGCTGGCGCCGCCCAGGCTCTGCTGGCGGTAGACGTCGGGTTTTCTTTTTGCTTGACCCCTTCGCTGTTCTTTGATAGAAAGTCCCACGTTTGGGGCGTCGCCAAGTGGTAAGGCACCGGATTTTGATTCCGGCATTCCCAGGTTCGAATCCTGGCGCCCCAGCCATACAAAATTTTCCAGGTAAGCGTTATCCCGAGGGATAACGAAAAAAGACGGAGATTCTCCGTCTTTTTTTTATTCACGCCCGTAAAATTCCGCATTTGACGGCACATTTTTTTGGCCCTTATTTTGCTTTCAGTCTTTAGTCCGAACGAAAAATACGCTTAATAACGGCTTTTGGCGCCGCGAAAAACACGAAAAGGCACGAAAAGCAGGGGATTAAAGCAAAACAGACATTCACCGGACAGGTTCATTAAACTTTGCGCTTAACCCTTAGTTTTTCTTCGTGAATTTCGCGACTTCGTGTGAGTAACTGCTTTTTTGAGGTTAAATCGGTGCAACTCTTTACCCTGCGTAAGCCCGAGGCCGCCATGGAACGGCTAGATTTCTGCGGCCGGTGGCAGGGGTCTCGGGCTCTGAGTCTCCGGAGCGGAAGAGATCCAAAACGGTTGCAGTTACAACAATTGATGCTAAAGTTTTTTAACTAAGCGCAAGACTGTTCAGTATTATGTCGTTGAGGGAGGTTTCAATGTCGGGAGTCAAACCGATTCGCACAGATTTCACTGCCGGGTTCCAGATTCGTTTTATCCTGGTCATGGCGCTGGGGGCTTTGTTGACCACCCTGGCCATCTATTTCTACTTTGATGAAGGGCTGGGGAGCAGTTATTTTGATGCCCTGGCCACTTTATCCACGATTGAAAATGCCCTGACATCTTCTTTAATCCTGACCTTCTGTTTGCAGCTTTTTTTGATTTTTTTGCTGACCATCGTGTTGACCCTGTTTGTTTCTCATAAAATTGCCGGGCCCGTGTTTCGTTACGAAGATAGCTTAACGAAGATTCTCGCCGGTGATCTGACGTGCAACGTGTGCACCCGCGATGGCGATCAATTGAAGTCGCTGGTTGACAGCATGAACCTATGGCAGAATCATCTGCGTAACACCTATCACCGTGCGGAAAAATTAGAAATTGCCCTGGCCGCATACCTCGAATGCAAGAATGCCAATGAAAAACCCGACACTCAGCCACTGGATGACGCGTTGCGTGATTTTTTTCGTGCTCTAGCTCTAAACACGAAGGAGAGGCAGCATGAATAAATCTCATGCCCTGATTCTTTGCGCGCTTTTTGTTGCGGTTTTTCTGTGCAGCGGCCTGATTTGGGCACGTACAAATTCGGTCCATGATTTCACCGGGCGCTGTGAATCTTGTCATTTAACCAGTCCGCGTCAGGGACAAAAAAATATTTTTACCCGCGATATCGACACCCTGTGCATTGAGTGCCATGAGGTTGCGGTGAAAAACTCGCATCCGACCGGCATGGTGCCTTCCATGCAGGTGCCCAACAATTTTTTTCTCGACTGGCGGGGCAAAATCAACTGCGCCAGTTGTCATGATCCGCATAATCGCGACACGGATATGATGCTGCGTTCTGAGGCTCGTGGCCGGGCCTTCTGTGAATCTTGTCATCATGGTGGTCTGGTGTTGGGTAAGCACGTTGCAGCGTCAAGTGTGGCGCATACCAAAAACTGGACAGCCCCAACCACCCAGGCTTTCGGCCAGATTCTGGATCGGGTCAGCCTGGAATGCATGGTTTGTCATGAAGGTTCCGTCGGTCCGTCGGCTGAAGTTCGTGTGGCCTCAGTCACCGAACAGGGATTATCTTACATCGGGCCAGGCTTCACGCATCCCATTGGGATCGATTATGCACAAGCGGCCGCCAATGATCGTCAGCTGCGACGTCTGGATGATCTTTCGCCGCTCATCTCGCTTTATGAAGGGAAGGTCGGCTGTGCCTCGTGTCACAATCAATTTTCCCACGAAGGCGATATGCTGGTTTTCAGTAATCGCAGCAGTGCCCTTTGTTTAGAATGCCATCTTAAATAGTTTTCAACCTCGTTGCGGGAGTCGACACTGATGGGACGTCCAAGTTTTAGACGGCGGAAATTTTTCATAAAAAAAGAATTTCAGGGCAAATTTATCGCTTTTTACACCCTGGGAGTTGTCCTGCTTGCTGGTCTGGCGACCCTGGCTCTGAATACGCGCCTGCACCAGGTGATTGATGACCAGATTTATACTTCTCATGTCAGGGTTCAGCGCACCGGCGAAATTTTTATCCAGCCCCTGCTGGAAATCAATCTCTACGCCCTCTTGGCAATTTGTGTTCTGGTGCTGTTGTCTTCCCTGGTCGTTTTTAGACGCCTGAACCAACATTTTTCGCGAATGGATCGGGGCTTTCGCGCCATGGCTGTGGGCGATTATCAGAGTTACACCCCCGCCGCCAGCAAGTTTGAAGAAATTAACGCGCTTATTCAGCTGGTGGCAAATGCACAGCAGCACTATGGTGCGCAACAGGCCGAGCTGAGTGAGATTGGTGCGGCTTTGCAGCGGGAGCTCGCGCAGCCTCTGTCCTACGAACAGCTCAGGTTGCAGCATCAACGTTTGACGAAGATCCTGCGGCAAACAATTCTGCCCGAGTGAGGCTGCGCGGAATTTCCCGGTTAGCTGAATTCGCGAACGTCCTGTAGATTTAGAGACTACCCAGATTTTAGGCCTCATTTCAGGGGTTTTTTCTGGCTTGGCGCTTTTCGAGGAGGTCTTACATTTTGTCCTACGCCGATTCTCCCCTGGCACCAGAATACCGCTTTTATGTGCCTGCGCCTGGTCGCTTTATTACCTGCGGTGCTGAAGAGACCCCGATCCCTTTGCCTTCCATCCCCTTACCCGTTGAACGTGATGCGGGCGCGAATTCTGAACCGACGGACAAGCAACTGGGGGCTAGTCTCTACAATTACCTGCGGCGCTTTCCCGATTGCCCGCAGGCGGCAAATTACGCCCGGCTGCTCAAAGAGGCTTTTCCCTATTATCTGTCGGACCTCGCTGCACAGATTATTATGCTCGAAGCCAAAGATGTTGATGCGCCCTATATCCGCCGCAAAATCAGCTATCTGAAAATTCTTTTGCTGCTTGAACCCCAGAATCCCCAGCTGTTGCAGAAGCTGGGCATAGCCTGTTTTGAGCTGGCCATGATTTATGTCGAGCTGCTGCAGGTGCGGCGTGAATTGAGCCGGGCGCTTTCTTACTTGCAGCGGGCTCTGATTTTGGCACCCCGGGATACGACGACTCTCAATTATCTGGGGCAGATCAATTATTTGCTCGGCGACTACAGTTCCGTGTTGCGTTTCTGGCAGGGGGTTGTTGATCTGCTGCCGGCCTGTGTTGCGCGCGAGCAGCTGAATCAGCGCCTGGAGCAGATTAAAAATCATCAGCTGCCCCCCCATCCGCTGGTTGATGATCTGGAAGCCATCGGCGTGGCAACGGAACATTACGCCGCACGCGAATACGCGGATGCCGCTGAAATTATGAATCGAATCGCGGAAAATGAAGTTTTGCCCACCGCACTACCCAGCCCGGAATTTTACTATTTTCTCGGTCTGTGTCGCGAAAAAACTGACCAGACGGCGGCTGCTTTTGAGGCCTTTACCCGGGCCTTGGTGGTCGATCCCGAGCACCTGGCAAGCACGGAAGCCCTCCAGCGCATCACCGGGTAGCGCGCAGCAAGTTGGCGAAAAACGCTTGTTGACAAGCACCGGGAATCACAGTATATCAGCAGTTTGACCAGCCAACCCCTTCAATTTTGAAGACAACACCTGTGGAGGAATCATGAATCCGCTTGCTGCAGAACTCAACAGTCTGCTCGAAAAAAACAACCCCCATGTCCTGGCCATGCTTTCAGCACTGGGCCGCGAAATGTTTTTCCCCAAGGGCATTCTGAGCCAGTCGGCAGAAGCCAAGGACAAGGCCCACAAGTTTAATGCCACCATCGGAACCGCTACTGAAAATGGCGGCCCCATGTTTTTGCAATGTATTCAGGATAAGCTCGCGGCATTTCATCCGGCCGATATTTACCCCTATGCACCGCCGGCAGGCAAGCCGCAACTGCGTCAGTTATGGCGCGATAAAATGTTGCGTGAAAATCCCGCGCAACAGGGTAAACATTTCAGTATGCCCATAGTGACCAATGCTCTGACCCATGGTTTGTCGATTGTGGCCGATCTATTTGTTGATGCCGATGATCATGTTGTGCTGCCTGATATGCTGTGGGGCAACTACAACCTGACCTTTGCCACTCGCTGCAAAGCGCAAATGCGTAAATTCAACACCTTTACCCCCGCCGGCGGTTTTGATGTCGACGCCTTCCGGGCCTGTCTTGCCCAGTCGGCGCAAGAAAAGGGCAAGGCGGTGGTTATTTTAAATTTCCCCAATAACCCCAGCGGCTACACTCCCACGGTCGCCGAGGGCGATGCCCTGGCTAAGGTTTTGATCGAACAGGCGGAGGCGGGTTGTAATCTGGTGGTTGTGACGGACGATGCCTATTTTGGTTTGTTTTACGAAGACTCCATGCAGGAATCCCTGTTTGGTAAAATTGCGAATCAGCACCCGCGTTTGTTCAGTATTAAACTCGATGGTGCAACCAAGGAAGAATTTGTCTGGGGCTTCCGCACCGGCTTTATCACCTTTGCCGATGGCCATGCCGAGGCGAAGGAGGGGGTCATGACGGCGATGGAAAAGAAAACCATGGGGATTATCCGTGCGGTCATTTCCAACTGCCCCCATCCCTCGCAAACTTTCGTGATCGAAGCTTTGAAATCTCCCGAATTTGCGGCCCAGAAACAACAAAAATTTGAAATCATGAAGGGCAGGGCTTTGCAGGTCAAAAAGGTGCTGGGCGATGGCAAGTTTGCCGCGTCCTGGGATTATTATCCCTTTAACTCCGGTTATTTTATGTGTCTCAAACTGAAGCGGGTCGAGGCCGAAGCCCTGCGGGTACATCTGCTTGACAAATACGGCGTCGGTACCATTTCAATTGGCAAAACCGACCTGCGTATTGCTTTTTCATGCATTGCCGAGGAAAATATCGCGGAACTTTTTGACCTGATTTATGAGGCTGAAAACGACCTGGCGTAAACCCTCAACTCTCGCCAACGGCACCCAAAACGGCCCGCCTTTACGAGGCGGGCCGTTTTGGGTGTGCCCCCCGTGCAATTTGACTAGCGCGACTAAAAGCATTATAACTTCAACTGCTTCTGTTTCTTCTTTCTCCCTGGGTGAAATATGAACGTTATTTTTATCAGCCTGGCGCGTCTCGTTGATCTGGTTTTCAATATTTATATGTTTATTGTCATTGCCCGAGCGCTGATCAGCTGGGTCAGCCCCGATCCCTATAATCCGATTGTGCGTTTTCTGCATAGTGCTACCGATCCGGTGCTTTATCGCCTGCGCAGATTGCTGCCTTTTTCGACCGGGGGTATTGACTTCAGCCCCATGATTCTGATTTTTCTGCTCTATCTCGTTCAGGGGCTGCTGGTGAATCTGCTCTTCAGTCTCGCGCGTTGAACCCTGGCCGAGCGCCGAAGCTTATGAAAATTACCCCCATTGACATTCAACAGCATCGGTTTCGCAGTCGGATTTTTGGTTATGATACCAATGCCGTCGACCATTTTCTCGAATTGGTTGCGGATGAATTGCAAGAACTGCACATGCAGAATCATCAACTTAAAGAAGATCTGGTGCGCACGCGCAATGTCTTGGCCCAGATGAAATCGCGTGAGCAGGCTTTGCAGCAGACTCTGATGACCGCTCAGCAGGTGACAGAAGAAATGAAAAAGAATGCGCGGCGTGAAGCTGAACTGGTCATGGCTGAAGCGCGCTTGCAGGGGGAACAGATTCTGCGTGAAGCCGAAGAGCGGCGCTTACAATTGATCCGTGAAATTCAAGAAATCAAACGCCAGAAGATCTCCTTTGAAAGTAGCTTGAAGGCCCTGATTGGCGGGCACCTGAAGTTACTCGATCTGGATGCCATGCTCCTGGACGATTATGCCGAAGATACCGCTCTGC
>JAACTI010000101.1 GCA_009993495.1 Deltaproteobacteria bacterium
AAACCCTGGTCGGCAGCAAGGCCTTGGCAGAATCAACCGATAAAGTCATTGCCATCGGCGCCTCGACCGGTGGTACCGAGGCCATTCGCAAAGTCATAACCAAATTTCCGGCCACCACCCCGGGCGTTGTCATTGTCCAACACATGCCGGCAGGCTTTACCAAAATGTTTTCCGACCGCCTCAACCAGCTCTGCGCCATGGAGGTCAAAGAAGCGACCGACGGCGATCGGGTGCGCAACGGGCTGATTCTGATTGCGCCGGGGGGCATGCAGATGAAGGTGGTTCGCTCCGGCGGTTTCTATCACGTGAAATGCGGTGGCACCGACAAGGTCAGCGGACACTGCCCTTCAGTTGATGTGATGATGAATTCGGTCGCTGAACAGGTGGGGGCCAATGCCGTCGGCAGTATGCTCACGGGCATGGGCGGTGACGGTTCTGACGGCATGCTGGCGATGCGCAAAGCGGGGGCACGCTGTGTGGCGCAGGATGAAGCCAGTTGCGTGGTCTTTGGCATGCCGAAGGTCGCCTTTGAGAAAGGCGGGGCCGAGCGCCTGGTGCCCCTCGACAGCATGGCCCAGTCCCTGCTTAATCTATTAACGGAGAAATAGACTATGGGGCAGATTATTCTTGGAGTGGGCGACTATGGCGCCTCCAATCGCCCCGGCGAGGAGGTCAAAACCTTTGCCCTTGGCTCCTGCGTTTCCGTCATTCTGCTTGATCCGAAAACCCGCACCGTGGGCATGGTGCACGTCGCTCTACCTGAAGCTGCGATCAACAAAGCCAAATCCCTGCAAAAACCCGGCTACTTTGCCGACACCGGTATTCCGGCCCTGTTGAACGAAATGGCTAAATTCGGCTGTCAACCCAAGGGCAAAGGCATGGTGGTTAAACTTTGCGGTGGCGCCAATGTTATGGACACCAACGACACCTTCCAGATCGGCAAGCGCAATGCCTTGTCCATTAAAAAGGTGCTGTGGAAATACGGCATGGGTGCCGTCGCCGAAGATCTGGGGGGAAATTTCAGCCGGACAGTAACCGTTTCGGTCGACACGGGTGAGATTCTTCTCAGCTCACCCGGCCGCCCGAACTGGAAGCTTTGAGGAGGCATAGATGACAGAAAAAGTTGACCGCGAAAAAATCCGTCGGGTCATCAGTTCCGTGCCTCTGCTTTCTGCCAGTGCCACTCAACTGTTGCAAACCACCACCGATCCAGATCATGACCTGCAATCCATCGTTCGGATCGTTAAAACCGATGCCACCTTGACGGCCCGCGTGCTCAAGGTGGTTAACTCAGCCGCCTTCGGATTGATCAACGAAATCACGACTCTCGATCGTGCCATTTCTTACCTGGGTGAACGCCTGATTGTCGGCATTGCCATTGGCGATTGTGCCTCGCAGCTGTTCAATAAAGATCTACAAGGCTACGAAGCCGAACACGGCTCCCTGTGGCGCCACGATTTACGCACCGCCATCGCTTCGCGGGAAGTCGTTACCCAGACCGGAGCCGATATCAACCCCGATCTGGCTTTTACTGCCGGGCTGCTGCACGACATCGGTAAAGCGCTGATTTCCGACTACCTGAGCGGCACCGCAGCAGAAATTATTGCCAAGATCAGCGCTGAACAAACCAGTGATTATCTGAGCGCCGAAGAAGAGATGATCGGCTTCGATCACGCCCGCGCCGGCCATGAACTGGCGTTGGCCTGGAAGCTTCCTGCCACCATCGCCGAAGTGATACGCTTTCACCACACCCCGGCGGCGGCCCAACCAGAATACCGCAGCCTGGTTTATGCCGTTCATCTGGGAGACAACATCGCCATGATGGGGGGGTGCGGCACCGGAGCCGACAGCATGCACTATCGGCTGGATACAGAATACAGTGAATACCTCCATCTAGACTCCAACACTCTCGCCAGCATTTTGCTGGCAGTTAATGAAGAATTTAACAAGCTCGAACGCTCTTTTGCTGAAGCAGGAGACACACATTGATTAAGCGTATTGTGATAGCCGATGACTCCGCCACGGCGCGTATGTTTATCAAGCGCTGCTTGCAGATTATTGGGCTCGGAGACGCCGAAATGGTTGAAGCCGAACAGGGTAAAGAAGCCCTGACCGCTGCCAAGGCCGCGCCCACCGATCTGCTGCTCACCGATCTGAACATGCCGATTATGGACGGCGAAACCCTGCTCAAATGGGTCAAAGCCAGCCCCAAACTCATGGACATGCCGGTAGTGATCATTACCAGCGCCGGCAACCCGGCCAAAGAGCAGGAATTACTTAAGCTCGGGGCCTTGAAAGTTATCAACAAACCCATATCCCCCCCGGCCCTGATGGAGGCCTTGTCCGACTTCATTGAATAGCAACCGCGGATTATCAGGAGACCAGCAATGCCACATCGCCAAACCCCTTTATACCAGGCCATGTTCAGCGCCGTCAGCCAGACACTGGAAAATATGGCATTTGTTGAAGTGACCGCGCAGCCTGAAGATACGCCCAAAAATCTGGGCGCGACGGTAAACTGGGTCAGTATGCTGATTCACGACCCCTTTCAGGGTGAAATTCGTCTGGCAATGTCAGCGTCTTTGTTGCGCGAGCTGACCGCCAACATGTTCGGCCTCGAAACCGATGAAGTGGGTCAAAGCCAGCAGCAAGATATCATTGCCGAAATCCTCAACACCCTCACCGGGCTGTTTATGACTGCACTCCTCCCCGATGACCAAACCTACCAACTGGGCCTGCCCGAGCATGGCGCGGGCGAATTCCCTCCCGTCGACGAAGATTCCATCGCCTGGAATTTGGAGATTGAGGGACAACCCCTGGTTATCATCGGCAGCGGTGCGGGCTTACTGAAAGCCGAGCAGGTGTAATGACTTTTTTCACCCCCTAAACCCACAAAGGAGATTCTCATGGGTAAAACGGTACTAATTGTTGATGATTCCAACACCATGCGCAAAATTGTTTCACGGGCCCTGCGCCAGGCAGGTATTGACTTCAGCGAAATTCTCGAAGCCAGTGACGGTCAGGAAGCGCTGGATGTGCTGGCCAAAAACAAAGTTGACATCGTGCTCAGCGACATCAATATGCCGAATATGACCGGCCTCGAATTCCTCAAAGCAAAGGCGGAAAACGCCGCCATCAAAGACATTCCAGTGGTCATGATTTCCACCGAAACCGGTGCCGATATTATTGATCAGGCCAAGGCCTTAGGCGCCAAGGGGGCGGTCAAGAAACCCTTTACGCCCGACCTGATTAACGAAACCCTTGGCCCCTTGCTTTAAAATTTAACGCCCATACTCCTCATTATCCAGCACTTTTTGGGGGAGCGGCTTTCAGCCGCGAAAATCGCGCGTCAGGATTCTAGTCGAATCTGGAGCTTTGAGGGGTGAGAATTTCGTTCCCCAACAGACCCACTCGGGGATGACACCCCTGACGGGCGGGTAAATAGTTACCCATACTCTTCTTAATACGAGGTTTAACGTGGATCACGCCGCCAATATATCAGAAGCCACCTGTGAAATATTTTCCAGCATGGTCATGCTCGACGTCTCCCCCAAAGAGGCGCGTCAACGCACCAACCCGGCCTTTGTCAAAAGTATCAGCGGCATTGTCGGGCTGGCGGGTAGGGTCAAAGGAAATTTGTCCATTCACCTGCCCGCAGATGTTGCCACCGCGGTCACCACCGCCTTTCTCGGCATGGATGTCGCTGAAATCAACGAGGATGTCTGTGACGCTATCGGCGAACTGGCCAACATGCTGGCCGGCGCCGTCAAAACGGCACTCGATCCCGCCGGCAGCGACATCAAACTATCGATGCCCTCGACCGTCTATGGCGACGAATACAGCCTCGATTGCGCCCACTGCGGCATCAGTGTATTGGTGCCTTTCGAGCTGGATGGGCAGGAGTTCAGTGTCGAACTTCTGCTCGCCGAAACCTGAAAGCGGGGTCGAACGGTGGAATTCTATCCGAAACTCAAAGCATCCATCGAGGAAATTTTCGCCACCATGATTTTCCTCGATCTGACAGCGGCAGAGCCCCTTGCCGCCGGCACTGAAGACCTGGGGTGTCATGTCTCGGCAATGATCGGTCTTTCCGGGGATTTCAATGCCCTGCTCGGCATCCACTGCCCGGCTAAGGTTGGCTTGGCCATTGGCAGCGCCATGCTCGGCATGGAACTGGAAGAAATTGATGACGACACCAAAGACGCCCTGGGGGAAATTTCCAACATGCTGGCGGGAGGCATCAAAGAATCCTTTGCCGGCGAAAATGTCAATCTGCTGCTGGCGCTGCCCACCACCATTTCGGGGAAATCCTACAAGATCAACACGCCTTCCGGCAGTCAGCGGGTGATCTTTCCCTGCGAAATAGAAGCCGGACGTTTTTATATCGATTTCAAATATTCCCCGCGTTAGCAATAAGACAATTCTGGCACAGTTTACGCATTTGGAGACTTATGTGAGGCAAATATTCGACCTGAGGTGGTCGAGTGTCGTTTTGTGCCAATTTGTTGACATCAAGGGATCTTCGTGAACCACCAGGCCATTGTCGAAACAGTCTTCAAGTCGGTCATCAGCACCCTGCCAACAGAGCTGGGGGCCCTGCTTGGGCAGGAACTCAAGTGCAGCGACATGCACTGTCGCCTGGCAACCAAAGATGAGCTTTTCGCCGAACCCAGGAGCAAATCCAGCCTCGCCCACCTGAAAATATCCGGCGACCATGAAGGTTTAGGCTTTCTGATTTTGCCGGTCAAAAGTGCGATTGTTTTTGGCGGCACCCTGATCATGCTGCCCAAGGATCAAATTAACGAAAATGTCCGCAATGAAACCCTTGATGGCGAAGTCAGGGATGCTTACGGCGAAGTTGCCAATATTCTGGCAGGCGTGCTGACCCAGGTTTTTCTGGAAAAATACTCCAAAAGTCTGCGCTTTGTGCGCACCGAAGTTGAGGAACTCATCGGCACCAAGGTCGATGTCGCCTCGGACAAGCCTTTCCCGCCCGGCAGCTATTTTCATCTCTCGTCCGAAATCAGCATGGACACCAAGCCCCTGGGCAAGCTCGAAGTGATCGTGCCCCTTGCGGTGCTTGACCTGGAAGTTCCCCCAGAACAGCCTGCCGTGGCACCGGCAACAGCCCCTGTGGCGGCGACAGCTGAAGCGCAACCGGCACCCCCGACCGGCGCGGCCGCAGCAGCTGATTCTGAACCCGCACTCGCTTCCGCGCCGGAGAAGACGCCGACAAGAGTGCCCTTTGCCGACGCGAAAAAGGTCGCCGAGGTCGTGGTCAAGGCAACCCTCGAACAGGCCGCAGAAGAGGTCGGCGCCCTGCTGGGTCAAACCTTCAGCTGCTCTGATCTGAAGTTTGAGCTGATCACCAAGGACGAGTTTTTCAGCCACCAGTGTCAGGACACGTCAATCCTCACCTATATGACCGTCAGTGGCAGCGCTGAGGGCCGGGTTTATCTGTTCAATCTGACCAAAGATGCCATCTTGATGGGCGGCACCCTCATTATGCTGCCCAACGAAGAATTGCACCTTCAAGTCAACAAAGGGAAGTTTGAAGGTGAAGTCGCCGACGCCTATGGCGAGGTCGCCAATATCATTGCCGGCGGTCTCACCCAAACCTTCCTTGAACGCTATCCGCACCCCTTACGCTTTGTCAAAACCACCTCGACCAGCGTCATTCCGACCAAGGTCGACATGGCAGGTGAAGAGCCCCTACCGCCAGGCGATTATTATCTGGCCAGCTGTGCCACCAGCTTGCAGGGCGACGCCCTGGGGCGTATGTTGCTGCTTTTTCCCGCCGCGGTTCTGGGTTTGGAAAACGGCCACCAAGCGGAACCCACGCCGGTAAAAAACCAACAAGGAGCCAGCGCTGTCGGCAGCGGTTCAGCACCAGATCCCAAAGCCGGTCAGGCCCAGCCTCAAGCCACGAAACCACCGGCGGAACAGCGTCAGATGCCCGCCCCCCCCGCCGATGCGACCCCGGTGGTGCTGGTGATTACCGATTCACCCCATGATGCCGAGCCTGTGTGCTCAAACCTGGCCGACAGCAGTTATGAAACCAAAGTGATTGGCTATAAAGATGACCTGCGCGGCATTTTCAGCGCACATCCGGTACTGGGGATATTTTTGCTGATGTCCGAAGTCGGCGAAAAAGGTTTTTCGGTCGCGATTAAATTGCAATCCTGCGGTTATCCGCTCCCACCGGTGATCGCCGGCGGCCCGGCCTGGACAAGATCATCGGTACTGAAAGCCGTCAAATACGGGGTGCGCGACATTCTGGTCACACCCGCCAGCGACGAAGACATTCGTGAAAAATTCAGCCAGCACCTCAGCCTGCCGGCCTAAAAAGCCGGTCTCACCTCGTTTTAGCCCTCAAGTTGTTTCTTTTTGATTTTTTCTATCAGAGTTGTGCGTTTCAAATTTAACAGCCGCGCCGCCTCTTTTTTGTTACCGCCACTACGACGCAGGGCATGTCTAATCAGCTGATCTTCAAAATCACTGATCAGCAGATTAAAATCGAGGCCATCTTCTCCCCAGTTGGCTGCGGGCGGCTCAAGCTCTCCTGTCGAAACCGGCGCTGACGCTTCCTTGACACCCTCAGCCGGTAGAACAGGAGCCGTTTCTGCCAGGCTCTCGCAGCGATACTTCAGGGGCAGCGCGCTCAAACCAATGGTTTTGCCACGATGCAAAATCACCAGCCGCTGAATCAGATTTTCCAGCTCACGGACATTACCCGGCCAGGGGTAGGCCATCAGACTGCGCAGACTGATTTCTTCAAAACGGGGGGGCTGATCCGCCTTGCGGCGACAGAAAATCAGCATAAAACGATCAATCAGCAGGGGGATATCTTCTGGGCGATCCCGCAAGGGTGGGGCATCCAGAGGAATAACCGCCAGGCGGTAGTAAAGATCTTCCCGAAAACGGCCTTCTTCAACAAGTTTTTCCAAATTCTGATGGGTTGCAGCAATTACCCGCACATTGACTTTGGTCGCCTTGACGCCACCGACCTGCTCAACCTCACGCTCTTGTAGCACGCGCAGCAACTTGGCTTGCAGGGTTGGTTTCATATCGCCGATTTCATCGAGAAACAGCGTGCCGCCGTCGGCATACTGCACCCGCCCCATTTTTGACTGTGCAGCCCCGGTAAACGCACCCTTCACGTAACCAAAAAGCTCACTTTCCAGAAGTTCATCGGGAATCGCCGCACAGTTGACCGGCACAAAATTTCCCGTTTTACGCGGGCTGCGATCATGAATCGCCCGCGCGATCAGTTCTTTACCCGTGCCACTTTCCCCCTGAATCAGCACCGTGCTGTCGCCTTCGTCGGCAACCCGTTCGATCAAATCGAACAGCTCACACATCTGAGGTGAACGCCCGATCATGCCTGAGAATGATTTCATTTTGTGTCGCTTCCTGTTCCTGTCGCAAAAATCAAAAAACGCGTAACTCTTTTAGCATGCAGAGTCCCAAGCAGCCATTAACGAAATGTCGTCCGGATGGCGACAGCTGAGCTCCAGGGAGACTTTACGCGCCCGCGGAATGGCGGTTTCGGGCTCTGCGACTATGGCGTTGAAGAGAATCTAAACACCCGGCATCAGCCGGTGCCAACTATTTTATTAAATAAAAATAATACCCTCTCCCGGATTGTCAATATTCAGACATACTTTATTTCAAATTAGTATTTTCACAGTATTTGCCGAAGTGTTGACAACCAACAACGGTAAAATTTTTCCTGCCTAGCACTGATCTTCCGCCAGCACCGAAAACACGTCACTCCCGCCTTCGCGGACATGACGACTAAACATCATAGAACCAGAGCGGAAGATTGATACTAATCTGGAGATTTTTTGTCGAAATCGGGTTCACACACGAGCAGAGCAATATGCCCCCAAAAGAGAATATCTACAACCCTTACCCTTCCCTTGACAACACAGGAGGCTCGTTTGTTACCTTTACCCAGTTTTAAACATTATTTGTTATTATAATCACAAAAAATCCTTGACTTATAACACAATATGTTACTTTATGAGCTTACAAACTTGGGGAAAGTTGAGTTTCTGTTAGAATTTAAAAAAATTATACAAACGCTACGGAACGCCATCAAACCAGCGGTTGCAGCTTAAGGCGTGAAGTGGCCATTAACGCCCGGAGAAAAATCGTATGAAAAGTTGCGCCCGCAAAACAACCTGCCAGCACCAGCGACCTGTTTTCAAAACGATACTGCTGACACTGATCTGGCTGAATTGTCTGATATCGCCGACCCTGGCAGAAGTCATCTCCCTGCCGGGAATCACCGTATCGGCATCACCCTGGCACTTACAAAGCACCGAAGAAGGAGCCAAACTAGCTCCACAAATTTTGCAGTCCATGCCGTCGGCCACCAGTGACACTGCGCGCCTTTTCAATTATATCCCCGGCGTCAGCATGCAGAACGGCGGTGCGGTTTCGAGTCTTCCGTCCCTGCGTGGGCTGGGTGATGACCGGGTACGAATTAAGGTGGATGGTATGGATTTAATCTCGGCCTGCGGCAATCACATGAATCCGCCCCTGTCCTATATCGATCCGACCAATGTTGGCAGTGCCAGGGTTTATGCCGGTATCGCGCCGGTGAGTCTGGGCGGTGACAGCATAGGCGGCACAATTCTGGTCGATTCTCCCTCGCCCGAATTCGCTCTGCCCGGCGAGGGTCTCTTGCGACAGGGTGAAATAGGTGCCTTCTACCGCAGCAACGGCAATGCCTTCGGCGGCAATGTCGGTGCCAATGTCGCGGGCGAAAACTTCAGCCTCAGTTACCGCGGCTCGGCAGCCACCGCAGACAATTACCGGGCGGGAGAAAACTTTAAACCGGCGGGGCCGGCCGCGGCCGGACGAGGTTCCCTCGATGCCGATGAGGTGGGCTCGACCATGTACGAAACCTATAATCACTCTTTGTCCATGGCTATGAACCGTGACAATCATTTCGCCGAATTACAGCTGGGGCTGCAAAGCATCCCGGAACAGGGTTGGCCGAATCAGCGCATGGATATGGTCGGAAACGACAGCAAACTGGCAAATCTGCGCTACGAAGGTGACTACGACTGGGGCCAACTTGAGGCGCGCGCCTACTACGAGCGCACCCGCCATGAAATGCAATTTGGCGACGACAAACTGCTGTGGTACGGCGCTAACCCCAGCCTGGATGGCATCCCTTGCACCCCCAGTGGCGGCATGACGGGCTGTGCCGAAGGCATGCCCATGGATACTAAAGGAAAAAATATTGGCCTGACCCTCAAACTTGAAAAAGACCTGACTGCGCAAAGCCTTCTGCGCCTGGGGGCTGAAAGCCAGTTTTATCGCCTTGATGACTGGTGGGAAGCGTCGGGCAAGAGTATGTGGCCTGATACCTTTGACAATATCAACGATGGCGAGCGTAATCGTCTGGCGCTGTTCAGCGAATGGGAAGCACAATGGAGCCCCCAGTGGAAAACCCTGCTTGGTGCGCGTGCCGAGCAGGTCAAGATGGACACGGGAGAGGTGCAGGGTTATAACGCGACCTATGCCGCCGAATCTGCGGCATTCAATGCTGCCGACCGCAGCGAGACGGACTACAATCTGGATGTGACCGCCCTGACCCGCTTCAGTCCCAGTTCGCGCTACAGTGTCGAATTCGGTTTTGCGCGTAAAACCCGCTCACCCAATCTGTATGAGCGCTATGTCTGGTCGACTGGGGGTATGGCCATGCGTATGATCAACTTTGCGGGTGACGGCAACGGGTATGTCGGCAACCTTGATCTCGAACCGGAAAACGCCCATACGCTCAGCGCCGCCCTTGAACTGCAAGATGGAGTAAAAGGTCAATGGCACATCAAACTGGCACCCTATTACACCTACGTTGATGATTACATCGATGCCGCCCGCTGCAGCTCGGCCAACAGTAATTGCGGCGCCGCCAACCAGACCGCAACCGGGGCCTTTGTCTACCTGCAATTTATCAATCAGTCAGCTGAAATTTATGGTGCCGATCTCTCTGCGGATACCCGTCTGGCTGAAAAAACTGCGGTTGGCGACTTGAGCATCAAATCACTGGTCAGCTATACCCGCGGCAAAAATGATACGACCCGTGACAACCTGTATAACATCATGCCGCTTAACGCCAAACTGGCGATGATGCAGAGCAAAAGCAGCTGGACAAATACCCTGGAACTGGAACTGGTTGGGGCCAAAACCCATGTATCAGAGGTCCGAAACGAGCTCGAAACCAGCGGCTATGGTCTGGTGCATCTGCGCAGCCAATATCAATGGGATCAGGCAAGCATCGACTTCGGCATCGAAAATCTTCTTGACCGCTTCTACAACCACCCCCTGGGGGGCGCCTATACCGGCCAGGGTAAAACCATGTCAGGGACGGATATCGCCTGGGGAACGCCGGTACCCGGCATGGGACGTTCCATTTACGTCGGGTTCAAATACTTTTTCTAAGCTGCGCAACAAGGGATAATCCACGCTCTGAACAGGTGGTTTCCAACAGGATAAAGTCCGATTGGAAACCGCCTTTCTGCGTAAAAAAGACCTGTGAGCCAATGCAAAAGGTTGCCAAATGCGGCACATGAGGCTCAGGTTGCGGCATCCGGCGAATAACGCCTGAGATAGTCTTTCACTGCCACCTTACGCGCGGTGTTGGCGCTGGTCATGTAGCGGATTTTACCGTAAACCGGTCGCTCTGGGCCCCAGGCGCGATCGAAGCGGCCAAGGCACCAGGTGATGCCGCTGACCGAGTTGGGATCGCGGCCGTCGAGGGCATAGCGGTCGTTCAATGCAAACATTACCTGGAGCGCCGTTTCAGGATCGGGCGTCCATTCAAAAATCTTTTTCCCCCACAGCATACGCAGATAGCCGTGAATGCGCCCTTCGCGCTTCAGCTGGCGCTGGGCGGCGTTCCACAGGGGGTCATGGGTTGCGGCCTGTTCAAACTGCTCCAGAGAATAAAGATGGGTTCGCGGATCGGCGCGGTGAGCATTCAGGCTAACCTGAGCCCAGGCGGGCAGACTGTCAAATGCGGTCACATTGTCTCCCATGCGGCAGAAACTGTAACCGAGCTCGCGCCAGGTGATGAGTTCATCAAGAAAAGCCTCGGCGCTCTCCGACATTCCCCACCAGCCACTTTTCTGTCCGGTGGGTCGCAGGGAAAGGCGCGCGCTGGTCCAGACTTCTTGCGCGGCCAGCGCAACAAAGATCTGGTGAACGCCGATCTGGCCGAAATGCAGATAGGGCGAAAGCCCACTGGTGTGATCGAGATCGGGCTGATTACGCAAGGCGGCGTAAGCGGCGAGATCGTTGCTTAAAAAATCTTCCATTCGGCTTACCGCTGCCCAGGCCCCGCCGGGAGTGGCCGTGGGTTTTACCTGCGCATCTATTGGTAAAGCATCCAGCCCGCCGCAACTGAGGAGACGCGGAATATCGGCTGCCGGCCAGCGTTGCAGCAATGCTGAATCAAGGGCGATCGGTTGCAAAGCAACCCCCTGCAAAGGATTCCCCTGGGGAATCTCATCAATAAACGCCGGCAGCGCCTTGTGCAGAAAACGGCGCAAGGCATAGGCGGTCGAGTAGACCTTGTCGATCAAAGCCAGGGGCAAGAGCCCGTTGCCATCGACCGCTTCCAAGCGCAGCCTGAGCCGGAGCCCGGCGGCTTCCAGCAGATGAGGCAGAAAAAAGACCGGAGAATCGTCGGTCACCACCAGACAGGCGCGCTCGGCCAACGCCGCAAGCAGCCCTTTTCCCGCCCCTGGCTCTGTCTCGACATAGGGGAAGTAGGTCGCTGCCGTCCGCTTGAAATCGGCCCACTGATCGCGCATCCCTTCAATAATAAAATGATGCAGACGCGAGCTGGCGTAGGGATAATCGCAGCGCAGGGGCTCAAAAATTATCAGCCCGACGCCAAGAGCTTCGGCGAGCTGAACCGCACGTTGCAGCGCAAAGTTGGCCCGACTGCGCCGGGCGGCAATCATCCAATAAAGAACATAATCGCCACCGGGGTTGATGGGGGCGTTATTCACCCCACGCAGACGTAGATCAGTAAAGGTAGCGCCAGGTAGAGAAATTTTTTCCTTGTCCATAATTTAACCTGTTATTTCCAATGTTTTTTTTGCAGGCGTTGCCGAGCAAGCGCCGCTCAACACCTTTCGAGACCTTCTGCTTAAACAACCGCTGATAGGCGCGAGGGCCGCCTTCCAGTTAATCAGCGGGCTCAACAGCTGAGCGAGGTTCTTCTGATAGAGATTATTGGCGATCAACCCCAGCCAAACCAGATCTATGGCAAAAAAAATCGGGATCGTCAGCAGATAGAGTTTCAGGTCAAAAAGCGTCAGGGGAAGATCTCCTGCAATTTTTCAGCACGGAAATCAAAAATATGCTGCAACATTTTTTTCACAAGTAGCGCATGCATCAGCTCGCCCAGCGGCCCTAACGGCAGGCAATAATCTACCTGGTCGCGCATACGGGTGCGGCCATCATCGAGGGGCTCAATCCTATGAGAGTGATACCAGAAGCGGTAGGGACCAAGGCGTTGTTCGTCGACAAAACTGCGGCCGGGGACAATATGTTTGATCTCGGTCAGCCAAGTCCAGCGACCGAAAAAGGGAATGCCGATCCGGTAGCAAATCAGCAGACCGTTGTGCATCTCCCGTGGCACCCTGCCCAGAATCTCAAACGAGAGTTCGGGTGGGGTTAAGCGATCAAGATTGCGCGGGGTCGCCAGAAAATCCCACACGGTTTCCACCCGTGCAGGCAAGATGATTTCACGTTCAAGTTTGTGCATCTAAATGCTCCTGGGGCAGTTTGAAAGGCTGATTCGGCAGCAAATTGAGACAGGCTGCGATTCGCAGCTGATTTCGAAAATTGCCCCTGCCACCGACAAAAACATAAAAGAAGTAGTAACTATTCAGCTCTTTCTTGTTCGAGAAACCTTACAGTCAGAAAAGCTTGCTCGCGCAAAAGCCGCAAAGAAGGGCAAAACCCTTTGAGAGTAAAGAGCTCAAAAAACCGATTAAGCGGAAGAAAAACAAAAGTTATGGTCTGAATCAAGCCATAAGACCTTGGGGTTTTCTCTGCGGCTTTGTGGCTCTGCGCGAGGCGCCCTTGACTTTTAACGGTCATTTTTACTCCAAGGTTCCTGAACAGTCACAAGAAGTGTTCCCTTTTCGGATTCAATAAAATACCTTTTCCCTTGCATTGTTTTTGCTTTTTCTATATGTTACCAAATAAGTTATATTTCTGTCTAGGACAAATAACCACAAATGATCAACATTCAGCAATTGAGTCAGGAATTGGGTATCGGGATCGACACCCTGCGCGTTTGGGAGCGGCGCTACGGCTGCCCCAAACCACAACGTGATCGGCATGGCCATCGCAGCTATACGGAAGAGCAGCGACAAGAGCTGGGGATTGTGCGTAAATTACAAGATTTAGGCGAACGCCCCGGCAACATCTTTGCCCTCAGTCCACAACAGCGTCAAAGATTGCTCGAAAAACGGGTCACCGATCGGGCCCCGGCTGACGACGACCTGCGTCAACTTGCGCTGACACTGCCGATAGTTGAGCTCACAATTGCGTTGCGGCACCGATTGAGCTCTAGTGGCCTTTATGACTTCATCCACAAAACGGCCGTTCCCCTGTTACACCTTCTCGGTTACGGTTGGGTGGAAGGAAGCATCAGCATCGCCCGTGAGCATTTCATCTCGGATCTGATCGAAAGCATGTTGCAGGCTGAACTGCGGCGACAGGCTGTGGCTGAGGAGGCACCCCATCTTCTGTTTCTCAACCTGAGTGGCGAACGTCACCGTTTGGGTTTACTGATGGCCGCCGCCCTCTTTCAATTGGAGGGCTGTCGGAGTAGGCTGATTCAGGAGCATCTCCCGCTTAATGAGGTGGCCCCTCTCGCCAAGGAACTGGCCGCCGACGCGGTAGCACTCTCCTTCAGCGGACAATATCCTGAGTTAAAGGCCAAGAAAGAGCTGGTCGAACTTCGGCGCAAGCTTCCCGCGCAGATCAAATTAATTGCCGGGGGCAGTGCCCTCAAAAACAAGGTTTACCTGCCAGGCATTCTTCTGTGCAGCGACCTTCATCAGATCCCTGATATCCGTAAGCACCTCTTTGGCGCAGCGCAGCAGGGACAAAAGGAGCAACCATGAATTTGCAAAAGTACTTTACTGAACACCAAGGCACCGGCGTGCTTTCGAGCGCCGATGGGCAAGGGCGGGTCGATGCCGCTATCTATGCGCGCCCCCACCTGCTGGAAGACGGGCGTCTGGCGATGATCATGCGCGATCGTCTGACGCGCAAAAACCTGCTCGAAAACCCCTTTGCCGCCTACCTTTTTATTGAAGAAGGGCCGGGCTATAAGGGCGTGCGCCTCTTTTTACGCCGGGTGGGTGAAGATCAAGATCCGGAGCGGATCGCGCAGATGACGCGGCGCTGCCTGAGCCCCGAGGAAGATCACGCCAAGGGGCCCAAGTTCATCACCTATTTTGAAATTGAGAAGATTCGACCGCTCATCGGCAGCGAAGAAATCACACGTGATTCAGCAGCTTAAGCTCGCGTGGATGCGGATTGAGATAAATCTGCTGTTTGAGGTAGGGCTGGTTGTACTTGCGCACAAAATGGTTGATCAGGGTAATGGGCACGATCAGTGGCACCAGGTCGTTGCGGTAGTCTTCGATCAGCCCTAAAGCCTCCTGCTTCTCGTCACTGCTCAGCTCATGCTTGAAGTAGCCGAGAAGATGCTGAAGCACGTTGGCCTGCTTGCTGACCGTGGTACGCAGATGCAAGGCCGCCTGCAGCAACTCGTTGTAGTGCGCAAGAAAGGTCGCAAAGGGGAGCGCCTTCCCCTGCGCTACCAGTCGACCCATTTCGCGGTAGTGTTTTTGACTGTGGGAGAAGATCAGATACTTGTGCCGGGTATGAAAATCAACCACCGCGCCAAAACTGTTCTTTGCCCCCAGAGCCTGGCGCAGACGCTGCAAGGTAAAGACCCGCGTGATAAAATTTTCCCGCAGCTTCGGGTCGTTGAGGCGGCCCTCTTCTTCGACCGGCAACAGGGGGAAGTGGGCCATGAATGCCCGCGCAAAAAACCCGACCCCTTTCCCTTGCGGGATGCCATTCTGGTCGTAAAGCTTGACCCGCTCCATGCCACTGCTGGGGGAACCTTTCTTGAAGATGAAGCCGCACAGCTGCTCTTTTTCAAGCTCAGCCACGCGGCGCTGGCACCAGCGTTCCATCGCCGCGCTGATATCTTCACCCGTTTTGCCAAAGACCAGCCGCTGTGCGTCCGGGGTACCGACCAGGCGCAGCGCCGGTCTTGGTGTCGGCAGGCCCAGTTCAACTTCGGGGCAAACCGGCACAAAATCAAAATACTCTCCAAGGGTGTTGACGATAAAATGGTCCAGCTTGTGCTGGCCATCAAAACGCACCTTCTCGCCGAGCAGGCAGGAGCTGATACCGATACGGATCTTTTCGTCTGACATGGAGCCTCCCATCATATAGCGATTGACCAGGCTGAATCCGCTCCCATGAGGAATTCACGCGACCCGGGAAACGGCGCTCTCGGGCACTGCAACTACGGCGCTGAAAAGATACCACTGATGTGAACACCTGGAACGAACTACGCAAATAATGCCCCAAATGGAGAACTTCAACAACCATGAAAACTCAATCTTTTTTGCCGATTCTTGTCCTTGGTGCCACCGGCTACATTGGTAGCCGCCTGATTCCACGCCTGCTCGATGCCGGTTATGCGGTGCGCGCCATGGTGCGCAACCCCGAAAAACTGGCCGGACGCCCCTGGGCCAAACACCCGCAATTAAAAATTGTCCGCGGTGATCTATTTGACCCTGCGAGCCTCGCCGCCGCCAGCAAAGGCTGCCATGCCGCCTTCTATCTGGTTCACTCCATGAACCCCGATGTCCGCGATTTTGCCACCGCCGATCGTGAGGCGGCCCATAACTTTGCCGCTGCCGCAGCAGCCGCCGGGCTGGAACAGATCATCTACCTTTCCGGGCTGGGCGATGACTCTGCCGCCCTGAGCCATCACCTGCGTTCGCGCACCGAAACCGGGGAAGAACTGCGCCGGGGAAGTGTCCCGGTGACGATCTTGCGCGCGGCAATGATTATTGGCTCGGGCAGCGCATCTTTCGAGATTCTACGTTACCTGGTCGAGCGCCTGCCGGTGATGGTGACCCCCCGCTGGGTGCAAACCCGCTGTCAACCTATTGCCGTGCGCAATGTCCTCACCTATCTGGCAGGCTGCCTTGATATTCCGGAAACCCGGGGCGAAACCTTTGATATCGGCTGTGAAGAGATTCTCGACTACCGTATGCTCATGCGCATTTATGCCGAAGAAGCCGGGCTGCCACGCCGATGGATTTTACCCGTGCCCTTTCTCACCCCGCGCCTCAGCTCCTACTGGATTCACCTGGTCACCCCGGTGCCGGCGGCCCTGGCGAAACCCCTCGCCGAAGGGCTGAGCTGCCCGGTGTTGGTAAAAGACACCCGGATTCGGACCCTGATTCCACAAGAAATTTTCAGCTGCCGCACCGCCATCCGCCTGGCCCTGGCACGCATCCGCGAGCAACACATCGAAAGCACCTGGTACGACGCCGGGCAAACTCCGCCGGTTGAGTGGATCACCCCCGGCGACCCAACCTGGGCGGGTGGCGCCATGTATGTGGATACCCGCGAAGTGGTGCTGGAAGCCTCTGCGCGGCAAGTTTGGGAGACTCTCAGCCGTATTGGTGGTGAAAAGGGCTGGTTCTACGCCGACTGGCTCTGGCGTCTACGCGGGCTGCTCGACAAGCTGGTAGGTGGAGTGGGTTTGCGGCGCGGTCGCCGTGATCCGCAACATTTAGCCGCTGGCGACGCCCTCGACTTTTGGCGGGTCGCGCGCGTTGAAGAGGCCCTGCGACTGGTACTGGTCGCCGAAATGAAATTACCCGGTGAAGCCATCCTGACCTTCGAACTGCACGAAAACAACGGTGAAACCCGCCTGGTTCAGCGCGCGTGGTTTCATCCCCAGGGTCTCTTCGGCATCATCTACTGGTGGCTGGTTGTTCCCCTGCACCATTTTGTTTTCAACGGCATGCTCAAGGGCATCGCCGAAGACTGTGCGGGGAAAATTCTTAAAGGACCGATAAAAATATCCGCGTAACCCCCAAACCACAGCACACGAACACCAAGCGTATACTGCTATGCGTAAGATGTCAGCGCCCAACGACAAAACCTCTAACGACAGGAGAAAATCATGTCTCAAACCAAAGCTTATGCCGCCCCCAGCGCCTCTGCCGCCCTCACCGCCACCAGTATCCCGCGCCGCCAGCCCAGCGAGCGTGATGTTAAGATCGACATTCTCTTTTGCGGCGTCTGCCATTCAGATTTACACACGGTGCGTGACGAATGGCACAGCATCATGCCCACCACCTACCCCTGCGTGCCGGGTCACGAAATTGTTGGCCGGGTCACCCAGGTCGGTACGGGCGTCACCGGCTACAAAACCGGCGATCTGGTCGGCGTCGGCTGTCTGGTCGATTCCGACCACAGTTGCCCGAGCTGCCAGGCCCATGTCGAGCAGTTTTGCCCCGATGCCACCTTCACCTACAACTCGCCGGACAAACACGGCACGGCTCCAGTCACCTATGGCGGTTACGCCGAGAACATTGTCGTTGACGAGCGTTTCGTGCTCAAGGTTCCGACCAATCTCGATCTGGCCGGCGTCGCCCCCCTGTTATGCGCCGGGATCACCACCTGGTCACCCCTCCGGCGCTGGGGCGAGATCAAAGACAAGAAGGTCGGCGTAGTCGGTCTCGGTGGCCTCGGTCACATGGGAGTCAAGTTCGCCAAAGCCCTAGGTGCCAAGGTCACCGTCTTCACCACCTCACCAAACAAAAAGGATGACGCCTTGCGTCTCGGCGCAGATGCGGTCATCCTCTCGAAAAATGCCGCGGAAATGAAAGCCCAGGCCGGCAGCTTCGACTTCATTCTCGATACCATTGCCGCCGACCACGACATCAATGCCTACCTCGGCATGCTGACCCTCGACGGCAAATTGACCCTGGTCGGCGCGCCGGAGAAACCCCTGTCCATCTCATCCTTCGCCCTGCTTTTCGGACGCAAAAGCCTTTCCGGCTCACTGATCGGCGGCATCAAGGAAACCCAGGAAATGCTCGACTTCTGCGGCCGACACAACATCATCGCCGAGGTTGAAGTTATCCCGATGCAGAAGATCAACGAAGCCTACGCGCGCCTGTTGAAATCGGATGTGAAGTACCGCTTCTCCATCGACATGGCCACGCTTAAGGGTTAAGCGCTGAAAATAAATAACGTCCGTCTGGTCATCCAGGCGCGTGCCGTTTCTCGCCATCCTTGGCACACGGGGGAAAAAGGGTTACGTGTTCACCCGCCCACGGACACCGACCGGGCTTTTCCGGAAGATCGCCTGTCCAGGTTCGTCAGACAAGAGCATCAGTATTTCGGTTTAGAGAAATGGCAGCCGCGCGACCTGCGCCGAACCTTCACTACCCTGGTGACCGGATTCGGCTACTCCGACCGGGTTATCAACAAAGCCCAGGCCCGCAAAGACGGCTCCGTAATCCGCATCTACTACGACAAGCGTCGTTACTACAAAGAATTGCGCGAGCTGTTCGAAACCCTGGAGCGCGAGATCCTGCGCATCATCGGCCAGCAGCCAGAATCGGCAAAGGTTATCCAGCTGCGCTAGGAATTGCCCGGCGACAAGCTGAGAAACAGATCCGCAGCAAGATTCGTTTGTCAAATCTGCGGCCTGAACCCTTACGATTTGCTGGCAGATCGCACAGTGAATATAACTTTTATATTATTTGTTATTTTGTTTTTATAATTTATATGTTATATGAAATGCAATGATTAATAATACAGAGGTTATATATGCAGCCAAAACAGCGACGTACCATGCGGGATCAGCTCGATACAACATTTGCGCAACTGACGAACCTCAAAACCCTGCAACCGCCCGTCAAGGGCTGGTTGCGTGCTATTCGTGAGGCTCTGGGCATGTCCGGCAAGCAGCTGGGCAAACGACTGGAAGTCAGTCAGCCGCGCATCGTGCAGATGGAGAAGGACGAGCTTTCAGGGGCCCTGACCCTGAAGACCCTGCGTCAAGCCGCCGAAGCGCTGGACTGTGTGTTTGTCTATGCCGTGGTGCCACGGACCCGCCTCGAAGACACCATGCGGCAGCAGGCCAGAAAAGTTGCAACCATACAGCTCTCCCGGACATCCCACACCATGCTTCTGGAAGACCAGAAGGTGTCGAGCGAGGAGCAGCAGAAAATGCTCGAAGAGAAGGCCGAAGACTTGATGCGCAACCCTCCTCATGATTTCTGGTCCGAGTGAATATGAATTTCGACTACCCCGATGGGGCCACACCGATCGATCCTGATGAAGCGCAGGGCCTTTTGCTGCCGCACATTCGCACCCGAGCCGAACTTGATCGCTGGGAGCAGGAGAATATCTCAGAAGCAGAAGATGCCACGTTCCGGCGCAGACAAAAAGACATTCTGAGCGAAAAATACGCACGCAAGCTGCACAAGAAGATGTTCGGTACTGTCTGGCGTTGGGCGGGTGACTTTCGCCGCAGTCAGAAAAAGATCGGGATTGAATGGATGCAGGTACCGGTTGCACTGCATCAGTTATTTCAAGAGGTCAACGGCTGGCTGGAATACACATCTTTTCCTCCGGATGAAATAGCGGCCAGGTTCCATCACCGTCTGGTCGCCATTCATGCTTTCCCCAATGGCAACGGTCGCCATGCCCGTTTGATGACCGATCTGCTGCTGGTTAACCTGCTGGGGCGGGAGCCTTTCAGCTGGGGACAAGAGAATCTGACCAATGCCGGCGAGTGCCGACGCAGATACATTGCCGCCCTGCAAGCGGCAGATCGTCATGATTATGGCCCGCTGCTGACCTTTGTACGTTCGTAAGTTGATTCACGCGACCGGTTCCCGGATGAGGATATCAGGCTGCCTGGCCAGCAGGACCTGGTTGTGATGGTGCAGGATCTCCTCGTCACTCTTCAGGTTGAGGTCGGAATCGAGCTTGAGGTTAACGCTGCCAACCGTCAGGTCACGGTAGTCGATGTCAGCATATCCGCCGTTACGGGTAATGATGACTTCGTTCAGTTCGGCGATATAGGGTCTTTTGAGATGGTTGCTTGGTTTAG
>JAACTI010000287.1:0-2224 GCA_009993495.1 Deltaproteobacteria bacterium
GTATTGGGCGGGCACGCTGTAGCGGTTGCCGTCGATGCACAGGCGGAAGGTGGAGGTGGCGCGGCGGCGCAGCAGGGTCGCGGTCTGCGGGACGTTCACCGGCAGGGCCTGCAGGTGGGCTTTTTCGCGTTCCCACAGCACGGCGGGTTTTTCGCCGGTGCTGCGGTGCACGCGCTGGTTGGCCGTCTGGTCGAGCCAGCTGCGGGCCTGCGGGCCGATGTGGTAAAAATCCTTGAAGTCGCGCCCGCGCAGGAAGTTCTTTTTGACGTAGCCGACGCCGTTTTCGACCCGGCCTTTTTCCTGCGGGCTGCGGGGATTGCAGGCGACGATCCCGAAGCCGTAGTCGCGGGCGAACTCGGCGTAGCGGGGGTTCCACACCGCTTGCTCGCCGCGCCGGTGCTTGAGCACCGCCGACTTGAGGTTGTCCACCATCACCGTCCCGGGCACGCCGCCAAAATACTCGAAGGCGCGGGCGTGACAGCCGAGGAAGTGCTCCTGCTTTTGCGAGAGGGTGAACTCGACATACATCTGCCGCGAGTAGCTGAGCACCATCACGAAGACGCTCAGGGCGCGGCGGGTGTTGCCCGCCCCGACGGTGCCGCAGTGGCCCCAGTCCACCTGGGCGCTTTCGCCGGGGGCGAAGGACAGGCTCAGGTAGGCTTTTTCCGCAGGCGGGCGCACGCGGCGCACGTAGGTTTTGACCGTAGTGTAGCCGCCGGTGTAGCCGTGTTCGTCGCACAGGCGCTGGAAGATCTGCTGGGCGCTGTAGCGGTGCTTCTCCAGCCAGCTGCGGATGTGCGCCTTGTGTGGGTCGAGCTTGCTGGAACGCCCCTTGTTTTTACGCGCCTCGAAGCGCTCGCGGGCCAGCCACTTGGCGACGGTTTTGACGTTCAGGGACATCTTCGCGGCGATTTGCGCGGCACCCAGTTTATCCTCGCGGTGCAGATGGTGCATCCGGCTGTATTGGCTGAAGTCAATCATCGGGCACCTCCTTGCAGCAGCTCGGCGATCGACTGCGGCCCGCTGGCCGCAGCGGGGGCTTTAGCGGCGTGACCGGTGGGCGGGGTCGCTTCGGATAACGGCAGCACCGATTCGAGTTCGGCGGCGGGTTCGGCCAGATCGAGCACTTGATACAGCGGCACCTGCCAGGCGATCAGGTCGGCTCCGAGCAAGCCGCCGCGGGCCCGCCGCAACTCGTGCAGCGCGATGCCCAGATGCTGGCAGATCGAGGTATCCGAGTAATAACTCAGGCCCTGTTCGTCGCCCACGCTCAGCAGGAACAGATACAGCGCCCAGCCGCAGGGCTCGACGCCCCGCAGGCGGCGTTGGCGGATCAGGCGGTGGTCGATCCAGCTAAACTGGGCCGGCACGCGCCGTAGGCGTTTGGGGTCGATGGGATGTTTTTGCATTGTTTTTAGTCGGGTTGGTTCCGGCACAAACTCCGGGCTGCGTGCCCAGAATCCGCCGCCCCTGTTTGTGTAACTCCCGGCTGGTGCGTGCGATGTCATCTTGTAACGCAGATCCGGTTAAGTGTGAGATAAGTCCAAGTAAGACAACGGCTTGCGAAAACCAGTCATCTTGTAACGCAAAAACCTTTAAGGTGGCCTTTTCCCGCTCTTCATCAACGACTTCCGTAATACAGTCATCTTGTAACGCAGATTGCTCTAAGGACTCCACTTTAGGTCGCCAATACCCCGGATTTGCTTCCCGCCACACTTGGACCCGCCCCACCGCAGCCTCGCCGCGATGGTAATCCGGGTTCTTCGCCACCCATCGCTGGCGAGCCTGTCGGGCACTGGCTTTTTTACACTCGGGCTTACGGCAAAAGCACTGTTTGTGCATGTTCTGCGGCGAGGGAAGAAAACCCTCCCCGCAATGATGGCACTTCCTTTTTCGGCGGCGTTTCATGCCGCCACCATAGCCTCAACGCTTCATCGAAATGAAGAAGATCCAATCTAAGAAGATCAGGAAGAAGAGATCTTTTCTGAAGATTTTTGAAGAAGATCCAGAAGAATAAACCACTTTCAGACCGCCGGTTCTACGCCACTTTTAAATCGCCGCTGACAGAATCACTTGATCCACTAACCCGTCAGGCTGGTTGCCTGGCCTCCACGATCTACAGAATAATGTTGACTCCACCTAAATTATGGACATTATCCTGTCCATATGAACGCCATTACTTACACTGCGGCAAGAGAGAATCTTGCCTCCACAATGAATCGGG
>JAACTI010000287.1:2284-3128 GCA_009993495.1 Deltaproteobacteria bacterium
TCGATAACGCCGCTCACAATCTCTATCTGAAATTCGAAGGAAAGCCGGTCACGGGCGACAATACCGAGTTCCTGTTGCCGCACTGCCAGAGTGTCGGAAGGCCGATATTCTTTTCGGTTCTCATCATGATCGTCTCGTTCCTGCCTGTCTTCGCCCTTGGCGGAATGGAAGGCAAGATGTTCCATCCGCTTGCCTTCACCAAGGTATTCGCCTTCATTGGAGTTTCGATCATCTCGATCAGCCTGGTGCCGGCGATCCTACCATGGTTCATTCGCGGCCGGTTGTACAAGGAATCGGATAACTGGCTGGTGCGGCAATTCATCGAAATTTACATGCCTGTCCTGAAATTATTGATGAACCGGCCGAAACTTGTTATCTGGTGTTTCGTGGTCATTCTCTCTTTCGGCTGGTTATATATGGGCCGGCTAGGCCGTGAATTCATGCCGGTTTTGGATGAAGGTTCCTCGCTCGAAATGCCGATCACCGTGCCGCGTGCTTCGGTGACCGAGACGTCCGATGATATCCGGGTTCGTGATGCTGTAATCATGCAGGTTCCAGAGGTGGAGCAGGTGGTGGGAAAATCGGGTCGGGCCGACACTCCGACCGATCCCTCGCCGCTGGACATGATCGAAACCATAATCAACTTCCATCCGATGGAACACTGGCCCAAGCGCCAGCTTCTTCAGGCGGATGCCTCGAACCAGGCTCAGATAGCGGTTTCGCGGCTATCCGGAATCGGTTTTTTCACTGCTTCCGCAACATCGACAATCCTGGAATCAATCGCCGCCGACGTGGCCATGGAGGAGCTTGTACGTTTCGATTCGGCAATGCGCGGGTTGTGTCA
>JAACTI010000102.1:0-12889 GCA_009993495.1 Deltaproteobacteria bacterium
TGACCCTGATGGCGGACTTGTCCCTCAGCGAGGGTGATCGTTCGCGCTATGCCCTGCGTCAGCTGGCGCTGGTTTGGGATGGGCGCGGAGCTTTTCCCCAGGTCACCCTGACCGGCAGCCTCGCTTTCACCGACCATGGTCTGGTGCGCTTGACCACCGAAAGCCCTTTGCAGATCAATCCGCAGCGTGGTCTGCCCTTTGACGGGGTGTTGCGTTTTCAGGGCAGGGATGACAGCTGGCTGCGGCTGTGGTTTGCCAAGCCGGCAATGACCGGATTTTTCAAGATCGATGGCTCTGACGGGCTGCAGACCATAGGCCAACTTTAGGTGGAATCTTGATGACTTCGGGCAAACAACCCTTGCGCATTTCTTCCTGGCACTGCCGCCTTCTCATGGGGTTCTGCATGCTCAGCTGCCTGCTTGTCGGCCTGTCGGCCTTCGCCCGGGCCGCCGATGGGGAGGTTGGGGAAGGGGACAGCCTCGATCTTCTGCTGCAGAGCGCCGTGACGCGCAATCAGCAGCTGATTTCAGCGGCGGCCCAGTCCCAGCGCTACAATATTCGCATTCCCCTGGTCGATAACCTCAGTGATCCCTTGCTGGCCTTCTATTATCTCGATTTCCCCATCGGCAATATCAGCAGCGGGCTGACATCCCCCGAAAGTCAGGCCCAGGCCGGCCCGGCGACCAAAGTCACTCTGCGCTCGGTCAGGGGGAGCGTTTTGAACGGGCGTGACATGGTGGAAAATCAGGCCCTCTGGTATCAGTACCTGAGCGAAGATTTGATTCTCCAGGTCACCAGTCAGGTACGGCAAAGCTTTTTTCAGCTGTTGTTTCTCGATCGGATGATCGCCGTCACAGAGCAGAGCCTGCTGACCCTGGACGGGGTGATTGAGAGCAGCGACGCCGGTTATGCGGTAGGCAAGCTGCGTCAGCGCGATCTCCTCGATGCCCAGAGTGCGCGTTATCATCTGCAGGCCGAGTTGCTGCGCCTGCGGCAAAAGCGCCTGAGCCTTGCCCTCGATCTGAACTATCTGTGCGGCCAGCCGAGCGGCACCGAGGTGACGCCCCTGCGTGACCCTGAACTGACCAGCGAAAACCTGCCGAAGCCGCAACACACCCTGGCGGATTTTATTTCGGGGCTCCACAACCACCGCCCCAAGGTCAAGGGCTATCAGGCCCTGGGCGGGCGTTTCAAGGCGATGCGCAGCATGATTCAGATGTATTTCAACCGTGAGGTCCGCACCGAAGCGATGTATGAAGCCGACAGCGGCCTGCGGGCCATCAAGGCCGAAGGGGCCGATTTTTACCATCGGCTGATTGCCGATTTGCAGCGCACCATGGCGGATCTCGAAAAAAACCGCGAACTGGCCGCCCTCTACGGGCGGGTCCTTCTGCCGCAGCGCCGTCAGGCTCTGGCCGCGGGCCTTGCTGACCTACAGGTCGGCAAAGCCGAATATGCCCAGGTGCTCAAGACGCTGCTCGATCTCCATCAGGATCAGCTTGCCTATGATCAGTCCCTTGCGGACTACATGACCAATCTGGCGCAACTGGAAGGCCTGAGCGGCCTGAGGGTGAGCTGGTGAATCAGGGTGCAAAGATGAAAATGACAGCAGTGATTCAAGGATTTTTTATCCTCTTGATTCTGTCGGCCTCGTGGTCCGGGCTGTTCGACGAGCTTTGTGTCTGCACTGCTCAGGCTGCGGAAACGCCGACGCAGTACACCTGCGGTATGCATCCCCTGGTGATCACGGAAGAACCGGGGCTCTGCCCGATCTGCCACATGGTGTTGACGCCGCTGCAGGACGATGAGCATGGTGCGGAGGATGAGCGTCGGCTGATTCAGGTTGACTCGGTGACCGTGCAACGGATGGGCGTGCGCACGGCCATCGCCGCCCCACGTACCCTGACTCACAACATCCGTACCTTCGGACGGGTTGCCTATGCCGAACCGCAGCAGCAGGCGATCAACACCAAACTTTCGGGCTGGGTGGAAGCCCTGCATATTGATGAGACCGGCAAGACGGTGGTGAAAGGTGATCCTCTCCTCGATCTTTACAGCCCCGATCTGCTCGCTGCGCAGCACGAGCTGCTGCTGGCCCTGCGCAATCGCGCGGCCATGGCCGACAGCGGCTTCGCTGGCGCCCTGGCCGACGCCGAACGCCTGCTGGATGCGGCGCGCCGTCGCCTGCAACTCTGGGATATCAAGCCTGGCCAGATCCAGAAGCTGGAAGAAACCGGCGAGGTACAGAAGACTTTGACCCTCTATGCCCCAGTCTCCGGCGTGGTTTCGCGCAAGCAGGTGCGGGTGGGAGAATATATCTCGGCAGGCCGCGAGCTGCTGGAAATTTCCAGCCTTTCCCCTCTCTGGGTTTATGCCGACATCTATGTCAGCGAGCTTCCCTGGGTCAGGGTCGGTCAGCAGGCGTTGATCGAGTTTCCTCTTCTGGCGCAACCCATCACCGGTACCCTCAGCACCATTTACCCCGCGCTGGAGGCCAAAACCCGCACAGTCAAGGCGCGGATCGACATCGACAACCCGGATCTGCGCCTCAAGCCGCAAATGTATGCCGAGGTGCAGATCCGTACCCATTCTCTGGAGCAGGCCCTAAGTGTGCCGCTGGAGGCGGTGCTGTTCAGTGGCACCCAGGAAAGGGTTTTCGTCGATCTGGGCGAAGGTCGCTTTGCGCCACGCGAGGTGAAGGTCGGGTTGCAGGATGAGGAAGGTTATATCGAAATCCTCAGCGGGGTCAGCGCCGGTGAAAAGGTGGTGACCTCGGCCCAGTTTCTCCTCGACTCTGAAAGCAAACTGCGTGAAGCCGTCAACAAAATGCGTGCAGCGGATGACGCGAACGTCGATCTCGACGAGCTGTTTTAATCCCTGGGTGTGAAAGCGATGCTTGAAACGCTGATTGAGTGGTCTATCAAAAACAAGTTCGTGGTGATTCTGCTCACCCTGGCGACTCTGGTCGGTGGGGTTTACAGTCTGCGGCATACCCCGATCGATGCCATTCCCGACCCTTCGGACGTGCAGGTCATCATCTACACCGAATACGCCGGGCAGGCGCCCCAGGTGGTGGAAGATCAGGTGACCTATCCGCTGACCGCCCAGATGCTCTCTGTGCCCCACGCCAAGGTGGTGCGCGGCTATTCCTTTTTCGGTTATTCCTTTGTCTATCTGCTTTTCGAGGATGGCACCGATATCTACTGGGCGCGTTCGCGGGTGCTCGAATATCTGGACCAGGCGGCATCCAGGCTGCCCAAAGGGGTCGCGCCCAGTCTTGGCCCCGATGCGACCGGAGTGGGTTGGATCTACGAATATGCCCTGCAGAGTGACCGCCATGATCTGCAGCAGCTGCGCTCGATCCAGGATTGGTATCTGCGCTATCAGCTGATGGCGGTGGAGGGGGTCGCCGAAGTTGCGAGTATCGGCGGCTTCGTTAAGCAGTATCAGGTTGAGGTCAATCCCAACCGTCTGCTTGCCTATCAGTTGACCCTGCCGCAGATCAAACGCGCGCTCCAGGAAAGCAACAACGATGTCGGCGGCCGCCTGATCGAAATGGGCGAAACCGAGTACATGATCCGCGGGCGCGGTTATATCCGTGACCTGCACGACATCGAACAGATTGCCGTGGGTGCTGATCAGCAGGGTACTCCGATCCTGGTGCGTGATCTGGCGCGGGTGACCCTGGGGCCGGAACTGCGCCGCGGCATCGCCGAACTTGATGGGCAGGGGGAGGCGGTCGGCGGTATTATCGTTATGCGTTATGGCGAAAACGCGCGCACCACCATTACGCGGGTCAAGCAAAAGATCACCGCGCTGCAGAGCGGATTGCCCGAGGGGGTGAAGATCATTTCGGTTTACGATCGCTCGCGCCTCATCGACCGCGCAGTCGAGACCCTGAAAACCAAGATTTTTGAAGAAAGTCTTGTCGTCGCCCTGGTGACCGCGCTCTTTCTCATGCACATCCCCAGCGCCCTGGTGGCGATCCTCACCCTGCCGATCGCGGTGCTGCTGGCCTTTGCGCTCATGTACCTGCAGGGGATCAATGCGAACATCATGAGCCTGGGTGGCATCGCCATCGCCATTGGCACTATGATCGACGCCGCGATTATCATGACCGAGAACGCGCACAAGCACCTGGAGCGCGACTTTGGCCGAAAACCACACTGGCAGATCATCAGCGAAGCGGCCAAAGAGGTTGGCCCGACTCTTTTCTTTTCCCTGCTGGTGATCACGGTCAGCTTTATTCCGATCTTTGCCCTGCAGGAACAGTCGGGGCGCCTTTTCAAACCCCTGGCCTACACCAAGACCTATGCCATGGCGGCGGCGGCGCTGCTGTCGGTGACCCTGGTGCCGATCTTGATGGGCTGGTTTATCCGCGGCAAGATCCGCCCGGAGTCGGCCAACCCCCTCAATCGTTGCTTTATCCGGATCTACCATCCGCTGGTCGATTTTGTCCTGGCGCACCGCTGGCAGACCCTGCTGGTGGCGACCCTGCTGCTGCTGTCGATTGCCTGGCCTCTGGGCCTCGCGCCCCGGCCCCTCGGCAGCGAATTCATGCCGGCCCTCGCCGAAGGGGATCTGCTCTACATGCCGACCACCTTGCCGGGTATATCCACCACCAAGGCTCGCGAACTGTTGCAGCAGACCGACCAGATCATTGCCTCTTTTCCGGAAGTTGAGCGCACCTTCGGCAAGGTCGGGCGCGCCGAAACCGCCACTGATCCGGCGCCTTTGTCGATGCTCGAAACCACCATCATGCTTAAGCCCGAATCGGAATGGCGCACCACCTATCGGGAGCGTTTCTATTCCGGCTGGCCCGACTGGCTGAATAGTATCAAAGTGCCCCTCAGCTGGATCTGGTCGGATCATGTCCGGATGGATCTCGATGGCCTGATTCGCGAACTCGACCGCGAAATTCAGTTCCCCGGTCTGACCAACGCCTGGACCATGCCGATTCGCGCGCGCATCGACATGCTCTCGACCGGCATCAAAACCCCGGTCGGGATCAAGGTTATGGGGAACGACCTCGAAGTCCTGTCGGAAATCGCCATCAAGATCGAAGCCCTGATGCGTAAGCAGCCCGGTACCTTGAGCGCCATCGCCGAGCGTGTGGTTGGCGGCTACTATCTTGATTTCGCCATCGACCGTCGCGCCGCGGCGCGCTATGGCCTGACTATTGGCGAGGTGCAGGAGATGGTGCAGACCGCCATCGGCGGCGTCAACGTTACCCAGACGGTGGAGGGGTTGGAACGTTACCCGGTGAATCTGCGCTACCAGCAGGATTTTCGTAATGACCTTGTTTCTCTGCGGCGGGTGCTGGTGCCTTTGCGCGATGGCAATCATGTCCCTCTGGGCGAGCTGGCCGCGCTGGAGATCACTCAGGGCCCGCCGATGATCAAGAGTGAAAACGCCCAGCGCACCGCCTGGGTTTATGTCGACCTGCGCGACATGGATGTCGGCACCTTCGTTAAGCGCGCCAAGCAGGTGGTGGCCGAACAGATTCGGCTCCCCGAAGGCTACAGCCTGGTCTGGAGCGGTCAGTATGAATATCTGCAGGCGGCCCAGCAGCGCTTTACCCTGATTGTCCCTTTGACCCTGCTGCTGATCCTGCTGATCATCTATCTGAGCACACGCTCGGTGATCAAGACCGGCATCGTGCTGCTGGCGGTCCCTTTTTCGCTGATTGGCGCCTTCTGGATGCTCTATCTGCTTGGCTACCATCTGTCGGTCGCCGCCTGGGTCGGGATCATCGCCCTCGCCGGGTTGGACGCCGAGACCGGTGTCGTCATGCTGCTCTATCTCGACCAGGCCCATCACCGCAGGTCAGAGCAGGGACGCTTGCAGACCCGCGGTGATCTGGTGCAGGCCATCCATTATGGCGCAGTGCGCAGGGTGCGGCCCAAGATCATGACGATTCTGGTGATTATCGCTGGCCTTTTGCCGATCATGTGGAGTCATGGTACCGGTGCCGATGTGATGAAGCGCATCGCCGCGCCGATGATCGGCGGGGTGATGACGTCGGGGCTCATGGAGCTGCTGATCTATCCGGTGATCTATTATCTGTGGCGCGGCCGCAAGCTGTTGCCAGACATGCAACCGAGCTGCGAAAGGCCGCGGGACAATGGCTGATCTGGTAATTAATCACTAATCATCGCCGACTCTTCTCATTAAGGAGCAAATCGCTCCCCCTGAATGCGCAATCCGCCCATAGACCGATTGTTCCTTATTTATTACAAATACGGTCAAAGATTAAAGATGCCCACAAAAGAAGGAGGCTATTATGCAAAAGCTCAATGTCCGACTGATGCGATCGAAGTCCTGGTGCTGGATCCTCATGTTTCTTGGAACCTTCCTGGCGTCCAATGCCCTGGCCGTTCCCCTGCCGGGGGGAACGCTTGATCCTCTGACAATTCCCAAATACGTCCAGCCGCTGGTGATCCCGCCGGTGATGCCGGCGTCAACCGTACAACCCGCGGTGCTGGATGCCGATGGCGAACCGGTGGCCGTGCCGGCCGCCAATTACAACATTGCCGTGCGCCAGTTCAAGCAGCAGATCCTGCCGGGCGGAATCTGGGGCAGCTTTCCGGATGCCAACGGCAACCTGATCAATTTGCCGGCGACCCCGGTGTGGAGTTATGGCCCGGCACAAGACCAGCCTGCCTACGATGCGACGGGGGCGTCGACCTATGTCGCACCGGCACCTTTGGGCACCCAGGGCGCCAATTTCAACTATCCGGCCTTTACTGTCGAGAACACCTCGGGCGTTCCGACCACGGTGCGCTGGATCAACGACCTGAAAAATCCGATCACCGGCAATTTTTTGCCCCATATTTTGACCGGCACTGTCGATCAGACCCTGCATTGGGCCAACCCCACCAACAGCGGGTGCATCAATACCGCACAGATGCCGCAAACCGACTGCGCGACGGAGAACCCGGCCCCCTACACCGGTCCGGTGCCGATTGTCACGCACGTGCATGGCGCGCATGTTAATGCCGAGTCTGATGGTTACCCCGAGGCCTGGTGGCTGGCGGACGCCAGCAACATTCCGCTGGGTTACAAAACCACCGGCACCCTTTATACCCAGAACGACATGGGCCTGAACGTTCAAGGCGCCGGGAATCCGATTGACTTTGATCCCGTCGGTGGTGCCGCGTTTTACAGCTACGAAAATACCCAGCCGGCCACTACTCTGTGGTATCACGATCATACCCTCGGTATGACCCGCTTGAACGTTTACGCCGGCCCGGCCGGTTTCTGGCTGGTGCGCGGTGGCGCTTATGATGCCGGAACAGATCTGTTCACCGGTGGCGCGGCCGTGCTGCCTGGGCCTGCGCCGTCGGGCACGGGCGATCCCAACTTTAACGCCGCCTATCGCCAGACGATCCGCGAGATTCCGATTGCGATTCAGGATCGGTCCTTTAATGCTGACGGCACCCTCTTTTACCCCAACAGCCGTACCTTTTTTGATGGGTTTAACGGGCCCTATATCGGCAGTGGACAGTCGGATATCGCACCGACCTGGAACCCCGAAGCCTTCTTCAATACCATGGTCGTCAATGGTACCACCTGGCCGAAACTTGAAGTTGCTCCGGCCCGATACCGTTTGCGCATGCTCAACGGCAGCAACTCGCGTTTCCTCAATCTGGCCATGTTCCAGGTTGATCCCGTGACCGGCGGGCTGACCGCCGTGGAGTTGCCCTTCTATCAGATTGGTGCCGATCAGGGTTTCCTGCAGAATGTCGTTGAAATCCGCACCGGCTTCCTGACCCCGGTCGATCCTGCGGTGGCCCAGAAAATTGGGGCCAAGCTCGCCCAAAAAACCGCCCAGATCAATGCTGAAATCGTCAAGTTGCAAGCCAAGGCCGTAGGGGCGAAACCCAAGAAAGTAGCCCAGATTGAGGCGGAAATCGCCAAATTGCAGGTGAAGATCTCCCAGAAAACCCAGAAGGCCGCCCTCAAGCTCAACAAAGCCGTCGCGGTGCCGATTCCGGCACCGGCGATTGAGCAGGCATTGTTGATGGCTCCGGCCGAGCGCGCGGACGTGATTGTCGATTTCAGCGGGCTGGCCAATGGTACGATCATCCGTATGATCAACACCGCACCTGATGCGCCCTTCGGCGGTTTCCCCGATATCCCGGCGGATATCGATACTTCGGGTCAGGTCATGCAGTTCGTGGTCAACCATGCCCTCACCCTTCCTGCTGACGCAATGACGACCTCTCCATTGGCTCTGGCCTTGGTTGCTGAGCCGGTGAACCCCAACCTGTCATCGGTCACTCGCCCGCTGAGCCTTGTCGAAGAGGAATCACAGCAGGTTTGTGTGACGGTTGATCCCACCGGCGCACTGGTGACTGTGGCAAGCTTCCCAACGGCCAATCCGAATATTGCTGCTGACTGTGCCGCCCTGGGCGCAGTGCCACAGGCCCCCAAGGCAGCGCTCCTTGGCATCATCCAGGCTGACCCGACCCAGGTCGGCAGCCCGCTGGTGGGTGTTCCCCTGATGTGGAAAGACCCCATCACCGAGAATCCTGCTTTGGGTGCCACGGAGACCTGGGAGTTCTACAATCTGACGGTTGACGGTCATCCGATTCACATGCACCTGGTGCGTTACGAAATTATTGATCGTCAGTTGTTCGATCCTCTCAGCCCGACCTTCGCCACCGTTGGCCCGCCCATTCCACCCCTGCCGACGGAAATGGGCAAAAAGGATACCGTCCTGGCCTATCCGGGAGAAATCACCCGGGTCAAGGCAACCTTCGACCTGCCGGGTTTGTATGTCTGGCATTGCCACATCGTTGAACATGAAGACAACGAAATGATGCGGCCCTTCTATGTGGGAACCAAACCGGCTGGTTTCCCGGTGCCCTGACATGCAGGTCGCTTCTTAAGTAACGGCTTGTTTGTCGCCGCCCCTCCGCTCAGGGAGGGGCGGCATTTTTGCTTTGAAACGACTTTTTTCCCCTGGCTTAAAGAGGGAACCAAGGTATGAAAAAATTGAGCTCCCTGATCCGTGTGTTTTTTTTCCTGCTTTGCATCGGTGCCGATGCCGGCGCTGTTGATCCTTCGACCCCCGTGCTTAGCGACCAGATTGACAAGGTCAATTACAGCTACGGGCATCAGCTGGGGGAACAGCTTTTGACCGGTGACATTAGGTTTAACCCGGAAATCTTATGGCGGGCCTTGAATCACGGGCTGGCTGAAAGTCCACCACAGCTGGAACGGGCTGCAATGGCGCAATTTCTTACGCCACCGATCGATCCCCGTGAAATCGATGGGGTGAATTACGCCTATGGCTACCAGTTGGGCGAGCTTTTAGTCGTGCGACAGGTTGAATTCCGCGCCTATGCACTCTGGCAGGGGCTGTATGATGCCCTTGATCAGGTTCATCCCTTGCTCAGCCGGCATGAAATGGCTGCCAATCTTGATCCCGCTTCGGCGCCGGCTTCGCCAGAGTTTGAGTCGACCAAGGGAAAAGTGACACCGCAACCGCAAGGCCCCCCGCCAAAAATTTTTCGCCTCAAGGGTGCCCAATTCATTGATGAAAATCAGGGGAGTGAAGGCGTAGTCTCTCTGCCGAGCGGTTTGCAATACAAGATTCTCAAGTCGGGATCAGGAGCTCAGCCCAAGGGGACGGATACTGTTTTGGTCAACTATCGGGCAAGCACCATTGAAGGCCAGGAATTTTCCAGCAGCAGCCCCATGGGTATCCTCACGCCGCAGGAATTTAAGGTCGCGAAAGTTGTTCCCGGCCTGTCAGAAGCCTTGCGCATGATGCATGTCGGCGATCACTGGGAAATCTATATTCCGACACGTCTGGCCTATAAGGATGCCGGCCCCATGGCGGGGCAGACGGTAATTTTTAATCTGGAATTACTCGAAATTCTTCCGGAATTTCGCTAAAAGGAGGAATTTTTTGATGAGATTTTTATGCTACCTCCTCTTGCTGATAATTGCTGGCTGTGCATTCGGGGCGAATAAGCCCGCTCCCGAAGTGTCACCTGCGAAAAATGAGAGTGCGGAACTGAAACCCATCGACATGACCAACAGTTTGAACAAACTGAGTTATGCGGCCGGTTATCGTTTAGGCGATATGTTTCAGAATCAGAAACTGACCATTGTCCCGGATGCCGTTCAGCAGGGAATGCTTGATGCGCGCAAGAACCGGCGTCCGGCCCTGACCAAGGCTGAAATTCGACTGATTCTTCAAGATCCGAAAACATTTCTTGCGGCTGATTATGACGCCTTGAAGCAAAAAACCCTTGAGGAGGGAGAAGCTTATTTAGAAAAAAACGCCCAACGAGAGGGGGTTGTTGTTCTGCAAAGCGGCTTGCAATACCGCGTGCTCAGCGCAGGCAGGGGGAAAAGTCCGCAGGCAACGGATCGGGTCAGATACCATTCTAAGGGGCGCAATCTGTCCGGGTTTGTTTTCGACAACACCTACACCAAAGGAGTTCCGGCTGAAACCGCCATTATCGGAGTGCTTCCGGGGATGGCTGAGGCGCTGCCGTTGATGCAGGAAGGTTCGCGCTGGGAACTCTCTATCCCGGCAGATCTGGCCTATGGGGATCAGGGCCCCTTGGCGCATCAGACTTTAGTCTTTGAAGTAGAGCTGTTGGCAATCTTGCCGCCTGATTCAAAATGATTTTCAATTCAAGCAGGCGATAACCCTTAAAGAGAGAGGTATGTGATGAGAAAGAATAACCCGGCAATTTTCCTGAGCGTGTTTGTGGTTTTGCTGATGAGTGGTTGCTCAGCCCCCACCCAGATGCAGACACCGGCACAACCGGCAGTGACCCTGCAAGATTCGGCCGATGAACTGAATTACAGTATCGGTCATCAGATTGGGCGCGATCTGGTGCGGCAGAATACGGAACTGCGCCCGGAAGTGATGCTGCAAGGCATCCGTGATGCCAAAGAAGGGGTTGAACCACGCATGAAGTTTGAGCAGATGCTGACGACTCTGGCCGATTATAAAGAACAAATTGTTCAGGCCGCCGAGGGGGAAGCAACCAGAGCCCGGCGTTTGGGCGAGCAGTTTCTGAATAAAAATGCGCTGAACCCAGGCGTTATCAGCTTGCCCAGCGGCTTGCAGTATAAGATTCTCAAGCAAGGCACAGGACCAAGGCCGAATCTTAATTCGAGCGTCAAGGTTAACTATCTCGGACGCAAGATTGACGCGACGGTTTTCAGTGGTACTTATCAGGGCGAAGTGACCACTCCGGTAGAAATCGCGCTCGAAAAGGTCATCCCCGGTTGGGAAGAGGCTTTGTTGATGATGCCGGTCGGATCGAAATGGGAGCTTTATGTTCCCCATAATTTGGCTTTTAAAGATACCGGGCCTCTGGCCGGCCAGACCGTGATCTTCGAGGTCGAACTACTTGATATTGTGGCGAGTAACTGAACCTTGCCCTGTCACTCTGGCCGGGGGCTTGGCGCTAGTGCAGCCCCCCGGCCACGACAGGAAACAATTTTACTGGATGCTGGAGAGGATGTTGCGCACTTCCTGTTCCAGCGGCGATGAGGGGGTGACGACTATGTCACGCTGGCCGAGGGTTGTCAGGTAGCGGTCAGTTTGCTGGTGCCGCTGGTAGGCATCGCGCAGCTCGTCTGACACCCGGTTGAGTGTCTGGGCCGTAACATTATGCTCAGCCATCATCGACTTGAAGCTTTTCACTTCATTCCCTTCGATCCAGGCAATGCCAAACTTTTTCGGCGGCTTGCCGATAAACACGTAGGCCCCGCCATCTGCGGGGATCACTTCGAGGGGGTCAGAAATATCCTTCGCCAACTCTTCAAGGTTTCCACGAATCGCTTCCAGCCGACCTGCCGCCCTGGTGTCGGGCCCCAGTTGCGGATATTGCGGGCTACTACCAAACATTTTCGAAAATAATCCCATGTCTTCCTCCTTTCTAGAACAATGGTTTATATTCGTACACTAACGAATTTGCGGAAAAAAAGCAAGTTAACGCCTGGGAAGGGGTATGCCGGGCAGGAACTGCCATCTGTTAAAAAACTTGCGACGAAATCTCACTCCCCCCGGCCCCGTCTTAATCTGCGGGGTGAAAAGCCTTGCATTTATTCCACTTTCAGGCTGCCGAGTGAGGGGAGGGCGGCAGGGGAAGGCGAGTGTTCATCAGGTCATACCTTGCTGACACGAAAAATCCCTGCGCGAGCAAGCTTTTGGGACGGTAAAGGTCTCGCGGCCGGGAAAGAGCGGAGGCGTTGCAAAAAAAATGTCGTGCAAGATCATTTTTGGCGGGTATACTGATAATCCTAAAAAAAATGTAACTCTTCAGCTCTTTCTTGTTCGAGAAACCTTACACTCAAAAAAGCTTGCTCGCGCAGAGCCGCAAAGCCGCAAAGCCGCAAAGAAAAGCAAAAACCTTTTAGCGTAAAGGCACAAAGAACCGATTAAGTGGGAGAAAAATAAAAGTTATGGTCTGAATTCAAGCCATAAGACCTTGGGGTTTTCTCTGCGGCTTTGGTGCTCTGCGCGAGGCACCCTTGACTTTTAACGGTCATTTTTACTCCAAAGTTCCTGAACAGTTACAAAAAAATAATCCCAAAAAAGCAGTTACTCCCACGGAGCCGCGAAGTTCACGAAGAAAAACCAATGGTTAAGCGAAAAGTTTAATGAGCCTGTCCGGTGAATGTCTGTTTTGCTTTAATCCACTGTTTTTCGTGTTTTTCGCAGTTCCAAAAGCCGTTTTCAGGATAACCTGAAAAGGGGCACAACCTGGAATCTTGGCATAATAAAGGATCAGAGCTGATGACGATCGCCAAATGGGCAGTGCTGCCAGGAAAACCGCGGGTGGGTGTTTTTCTTCTGAGTTTGCTGTTTTCGTTGGTCATGCTTGGTAGCGCTGCTGCCAAGCAGGTGGTA
>JAACTI010000102.1:12915-13069 GCA_009993495.1 Deltaproteobacteria bacterium
GGTCGGCCGGCGGGTATTTTTGTCGATCTGCTCGAAGAAATCGCTGCACGCCAGGGTTGGCAAATCAACTATGTTGACGGCAGCTGGGCGCAGGGGCTCGACCGCCTGCGGCGCGGCGAACTGGATCTGATGCCCGATGTCGCCAAAACTGCCC
>JAACTI010000288.1 GCA_009993495.1 Deltaproteobacteria bacterium
TGACGCAGATACTCCTGTTCGCCATACACGTGCATCAGTTGTTCAAACTCTTCGGCACTCGGAGTGTAGGCTTGGCAACAAGATTGACACAAGCGTCGCGCCAGACGTTGGGCCAGAATCCCGAGCATGGCATTGGCAAAATTGTAAGGATCCATCCCCATTTCGATCAGGCGCACCACGGTTTCCGCGGCCCCGTTTGTATGCAGGGTGCTGAAAACCAGATGCCCGGTGAGGGACGCCTCAATGGCAATCTTGGCGGTTTCGGCGTCGCGCATTTCGCCGACCATAATCACATCGGGATCGGCACGCAAAAAAGACCGTAAGGCCTGATCGAAAGTAAAGCCGATTTTCGGATTCACCTGCACCTGGCGCAGGCCGGGCTGGGTAATTTCGACCGGATCTTCGGCTGTCCAGATTTTGCGGTCAGGCGTATTGATCGCGCCTAGTGCCGAATGCAGGGTGGTGGTTTTGCCCGAACCGGTGGGGCCGACACAGAGAATAATCCCGTAGGGTTTGGAGAGCATTGCGTTGAAGAGTTCAAGATTGTGGGCGGTAAAGCCCATTTCCGTCAGTTTCAGGGGTTGGGACGACGATAAAATTCGCAAGACCGCATCTTCCTGACCACCTGCTGTCGGGGTGACTTCAATCCGGAACTCGATTTTGCGTCGATCGGAACGCATGATAATTTTACCGCTTTGTGGCCGACGACGCTCGGCAATATCGAGCTTGGCAATGATTTTCAAGCGTGAAATCACCGCGCGTTTGAACCCACTGGCGATCTGATGAGCCTGCATACAAATGCCATCAACCCGATAGCGAATTTGCAAGGGCTGGTTGGCCGCTCCCGGCTCGAAATGAATGTCGGAGGCGCCCTTGCGAAACGCATCGAGCAGAATGCGGTTGACCAGGATAATAATTTGCGAATCGGTTTCACTGGCCGCTGAATCGACCGATTCTTCACTGCTGTCATCAACCCTGATCTGCTCATTGGCGAGCTCACCAATGAGGTCGGCGAGCTGACCTTCGTTGCCGTAATGTTTTTCGATGGCGGCGCTGATTTTTGCGGCGGGGGCCGCGACAAATTCGATGATTAAATTGGTGTGAAAGCGCAAATTATCCCCCACGACCGGATCGGTCGGATCCGAGGTTGCCAGGGTCAGATATTTGCGATCGAGCTTGAGCGGCAAAACCTTGTACTGCCTGGCCATTGAGCCAGTCAGGGTATTCAAGGCGTCCTCATGAGGACTGACCTCTTCCAGGTCGACTATCGGCATGCGAAATTTGGCGGAAAGAGCCTGAAGCAACTGATCTTCGTTGATCAGGCCTTTTTCAATCAGTAATTCGCCGACACGTTTTTTTTTGCCTGCGGCCTGATCGCGCAGGGCTTCGTCCACTTGCTCGCGGGTAACCAACCCGGCCTGAATCAACAAATCCCCGATGCGCACGCGTTGAAGGCTGTCCGCTGTTTTGGCCCGACTGGCAATTTCGTCGATTTCTGTCTGCTGAATCTGGGTTTTTTCCGCAATAATTTCGCCAATTTTTCTGTTTCTCAGCCGCGTTTGTTCCTGCAAAATCGGCTGAATCATATTTTCCTTAAGCCAACCCTTTTCTTCGAGAATGTCACTTAAAGGGCGGGTTTCTAAGCGCTGACGAATTCCGAAGGGGGTAAAAAAAACGTTGCGGTAGGACGCTTGCGGATCAACGGGAAAAGCAAAGAACCCATGTTTATGGTTCTGGCTCTCGGGAACCCGCATTTCGAAGACTTCGCCCGTGGTTGTTTCAATTTTTTCAACCAGCTCTCCCTCTTTGATCGGCAACTGCCAGCCACTCTTGTCGAGCACCATCAAATAACAAAGTTCCGTCAGGGGCAAATCGACAATCTCCTGACAGCGCACAAGCTCGACGTGCACCTTGCTGTCATGGGGATGAAAAGGCCGCAGAAGATGAACCTCTTCTTGCCGCCCCGACAAAAATTTGAGAATCATCGGATGCTTCATACCAGCTCCTGCCGCACTCATTGCTTTTATCGTAACTTCTTTACCCTGCGCAAGCCCGAGGCCGCCATGGAAGGGGTCGCTTTCGCTCAGATGGTGGCAGCTCAGCGCAAGAGCAGATTCATGCAGCTCGAGGAATGGGGGTCTCGGAACCTGCCTCCAGGGAGTTGAAGAGATGCCTTTTATCTACCAAAAGCGCTGACAGCCGACAATCTCCGCGTTTGCGGGAAAATACCCCTGAGCCAAGTTTTGCTGTTGTTCAACTATAAAAAGTCATACCCGCTTTTGCAAGGAACAGATTTTCTCCGGCGGGACTTGCGCCTTTGGTTGTTGAATTTCCTTCATATTATCCTGCGGTTTCACGAATTTTATCGGTGTTGATCTGCGTGAATCTATGGATCTGGACTCTTAAGATTTTTTTGCAGCCCCACCTTAGCGCCCGCGAGCGGGCAAGTTTAAAAATATCAGACTATTTTGGTCGGGTTTGTTGACCTGACCGTGGTTCCGGTTTAATCTGTGCTTCATATTCATTCAAGCAACAGCTGCCCGCTGCCATAATGATCGGCGCCTCTTTTTTTTGCTACTTTTTCAGGGACAGGAAGATGGAACGAATATATCTGGATAACAACGCCACCACCATCGTCGACCCCTTGGTACGCGATGCCATGGATCCCTTCTATTGCCATATGTACGGCAATCCCAACTCTTTGCATTCCTTTGGCATTGAAGTTCGCCCCTACCTGCATCAGGCCATGGAACAACTTTACCTTGGCCTCAATGCCGCCGATGAAGACGATATTGTCATCAATTCATGCGCCACCGAAGGTAACAACACCGTCATCCTCGGTTTTTATTTCAATCTGCTGAAAGATACGCGCAAGAAACACATCATTACCACCCAGCTTGAACACCCCTGTATCCGCGAATCCTGTCGCTTTCTGGAACAACATGGCGTCAAGGTCACCTATCTGGCCCCCGATCGCGACGGCATGATCACTGCGGCCGCCGTCAAAGAAGCCCTCACCGATCAAACCGCCCTGGTTTCGGTGATGTGGGCCAATAATGAAACCGGCCTGATTCTGCCAATCAAGGACATTGCCGAAGTCTGCAAGGAG
>JAACTI010000289.1 GCA_009993495.1 Deltaproteobacteria bacterium
CCGAACTCTGGCTGCCGGACAGGTTCCGTCGAGCGGATGACGCCCACTACTTTGACGAAAAACCGGCGGAGCTGCTACCACGCCTCTTTCTGCGGGTTGATGGCCTGATCTGCATCATGGCGACCGGGATTGTCGTGCGGCTTCTGGGAGCCCAGCTCCAGGGGAAGGATCGGGATGCCGCGGTGGTGGTCTGCGACGAAAAGGGGCAGTTCGCCATCAGCCTGCTCTCGGGACATCTCGGGGGTGCCAACGAACTGGCCGCGGAGGTCGCCGAGCTCCTCGGTGGTCAGGCGGTGATTACGACTGCCACCGACGTCAACCAGCTGCCCGCTTTCGATGAGGTTGCCAGACGCAACAATATGGCCGTCGAGCCCCTCGAACGCATCAAGCTGCTCAACCGCCTGCTGCTGGAACAGAAAAAGATCCTCCTGGTCGACACCGCCGGCGCTGTTGCCGCCGCCTATCAAGATGTTCCGGGGGTCACACCCGCCAAAAATTTTGTCGCTGCCCTGCAGCAGCAGTGTGACGGGCTGGTCTTTGTCAGCAACCGCTATCTTCCCCAGCTGGCCGCACAGCACAAGTTGCTGGCCTTGCGGCCGCGTAATCTGGTGGTGGGGATCGGCTGCAACCGTGGAACGGCCGCCACGGAAATTGAGACGGTCATCCATGAAACCCTGCGCAACGCCTTTCTGGCGGTTGCCAGTGTCGGCGCCGTCGCCAGCATCGATGCCAAACAGGATGAAGCCGGTTTATGGGAATTTGCTGAAAAATATCGCCTCTCCTGCCATTTTTTCAGTGCCGCCGAGTTAAATACCATCAAGACCCCGACGCCACCTTCCGCGGTGGTACAACAGGCGGTGGGAGCGAACGGCGTCTGTGAACCGGCGGCACTCAAAGCCGCTGCCGGCGGGCGCTTGCTGGTGACCAAGAAAAAAAGCGGCAATGTCACAGTGGCGGTAGCCGAAAGTCCAGATTTCCGAAGTTTTATCCCATGGCTGGAGGGTCAATCGCGTGGATAAAATCAGCGGGGGTCAGAATCGTGAAAGGGCAGAGATCCTTCAATGCAAGGAGATCTGCATCGCCGGTCACCAGAAAATCGCAGCACCCGGAAAACGCCAGTTCAAGAAATATTTGATCGTGAATGCCGCGACATTCCGGCAAAGAGCCCGTCGTTTGGATACTGGTCACAACCTGTGCATAGGAGAGATAATCGCAAAGCAGGTCTTCAATCTCGTCGGGCAGCAACTTGAATTTGGGGTATGCGAGGACGCGAAGCGATTCCGTCGTTGTTTCACGCGCGACCAGCGGGATTGCTTGTTTGCTGCGCCAGATTTCACGCAGCCGAGAAAGATGTCCGTGACGAAAAAGCAAAGCTGAAACAACCACATTGGTGTCAAAGACTGCGTTGATGCTCATTTGCGGCGGGCCCAGTCCAGCGCTGCCGAAATATCTTCGGCCACGATTCCCATTTCGGCCAGTTTGTCGCGCACCCGATCCGCCTTTTTCTGCTGGAGCGGAAGTAAAATGATGCGCCCCTTTTCTTCACTGACATCGAAATAATCAACATCGGGGAATTGTTCAACAATTTTTTTGGGCAGGGTGATTTGGTTTTTACTGGTTTTTTTGGCAAGCCATGGTAAATGCCTCCGAACAGAATAAGAAGAAATACAAGGAAACTCTACAACAAGGAAAAAGGATTTCCAGTAAGAAGTTAGGGGAGGGAACCTTCTGAGTTCAAATTGCGGACGGAATTTCGATGCAGAAAAAACTCTATGTCATCGGCCTGGGGCCGGGTGACGCACAGCATATGACACCGGCGGCGACAGCGGCGATTGCGGCCTCGACGGTTGTTACCGGCTATCAGGTCTATCTTGAGCTGATAGCCGAATTGATCGCCGACAAAGAGACCTTTGCCACGGGAATGCGTCAGGAGACCGAGCGTTGTCGCGAGGCCTTGCGCCGCGCCACCGCAGGGGCGGTGGTTTCGCTGGTTTGCAGTGGCGACGCCGGAATCTACGGGATGGCCGGTCTGGTGCTTGAGCTGCAGCAGCGCGAAGGCCCGCCTGACGTGGCGGTTGAAATCATCCCCGGAGTGTCGGCGGTGCAGGCGGCGGCCGCGCGACTGGGGGCCCCCCTGATGCACGATTTCGCCGTGATCTCGCTCTCCGACCTGCTGACCGACTGGGCCTTGATTCGGCAGCGGCTGGCGGCGGCCGCGCGCGCCGATTTTGTGGTGGCGCTCTACAACCCCAAAAGTCGCGGCCGCACCACCCAAATCGCCGAGGCGCGTGAGATTCTGCTGCGTCAGCGGGCGCCTCAGACGCCGGTCGGGATTGTGCGCAACGCCTGCCGGGAGGGGGAGAGCATTTGTGTTACCACCCTCGCCGCGCTGCTCGACGCGGAAATCGACATGTTTTCGCTGGTCATCATTGGCAATTCCGCTACCCGGGTGGACGCTCAGGGGCGCATGGTCACCCCGCGCGGCTATGAAAAAAAGCGTGAAGTAAAAGAGCCCCCTCGCCCTGAGGGAGAGGGCCGGGGAGAGGGGGGCCTCTGCGCAGAAACTGCCCCTCATCCGGCCTCCGGCCACCTTCTCCCCCAGGGAGAAGGGCTGGTTTCCGCGCTCTTTGTCGGCGGCACCGGCTCGGATGTCGGCAAAAGCGTCCTCAGTGCCGGACTGTGCCGGATTTTGAAACAGCGAGGTTATCGGGTGGCGCCCTACAAGGCGCAGAATATGTCGAACAACTCGGCGGTCACCCCCGGCGGTGGCGAAATCGGCCGCGCTCAGGCGTTGCAGGCGGCCGCCTGTGGCCTTGAACCCCATGTCGACATGAACCCGATCCTGCTCAAGCCCAACAGTGAAACCGGTTCCCAGGTTATCGTGCAGGGCAGACCGGTCGGCAACATGGCGGTGCGCGAATATCATCAATTTAAGGATCAAGCTTTTGCCAAGGCCGGCGAATCCTTTGCACGCCTGGCCGCTCAGGTTGAGCTGGTGGTGCTGGAAGGTGCGGGGAGCATTGCCGAAATCAAC
>JAACTI010000290.1 GCA_009993495.1 Deltaproteobacteria bacterium
GCAATGGGGTATTGATCCACTCGCATAAAATTGTGCGGCCATCTTTGGTCAGATTTTCGTTGATGCCAATCACGGTAGGCTTGCCGTCCAACAACTGCCGCCACAGCTTCTGAGCATAGCGATGGGCCTTTTCTGGGATAATTATGTCCAGGGCGGAACGTCCCAGGGCTTCGGCGGCGGTGAAACCAAAAATGCGCTCGGCGGCGGGATTCCATTCCTGGGCGCAGAGGTTTTCATCCCAAACGATACAGCCGGTAGGCATCTTATCAAAGTAAATCTCAAGTTTCCGCAGCAACCTTTGTTGCTGGTCGCGGGATTCTTTTAGCTCGGTGATGTCACGGTGAATCGCCAGCACGACACTTTTGCCCATCAGGTCAAACTGACGCAGGGAAATCAGCATATTGCGGGGCTCGCCTGCGCGGGTGGTATGGATGGCGTCAAAGCTGGTTGTGCCGCTGATTTTCAGATCATCACGGATTTTTTTTAACCTGCGGGGATCAAGATTCGGGTCAACTTGGGCTAAGGGCAACCGGCTGAATTCGGCGGCGTCGTACCCCAGAGGCTGATACGCCGCCTGGTTAAATTGCAAGGGGATGAGGGTTTTTGCATCCCACAGCACCACGCCATCGGGCAGCTGCTCAAACAGGGTGCGGTAAAGGGTTTCCGATTCCTGCAGGCGGCTGGCCATTTTATGTAGGTCGGCGGATAACTGGTTGAATTCACTAATCGTCGAACTGGGCCAGTCGCCCGTGCCGCCGTCGGCAATGATACGCGCGTGGCGGGTTAAGGCGGCAAAGCGGTCGGCCAGACGCTGGGCCTGGATAAAGGCTGTCAGGATGCCGCAGCCAAAAGCCGCTAATATCCCTGCCAGACAGAAAAATGCCATTTCACGCAGGTTTTGGTAGAGGTGTTTCGTTGGCCGGGCGGCGAGAACATGCCATTCGATTCCAGGGATTTGGACAATACTGCCGCTCAGGCTCTGGCCACCGAGCTCGAAGGTGCCAAAGGTTGGGGCATCGGATGACAGGCCGGCGGCAATTACGGCAAGGTTGCCCAGATTCAACTGCTGGGCAGTGAATTTGCCGGTATTATCGGCAATCAACTGGCCTTGATGATCAATAACCAGAAGCAGATTGTCCTTTTGCCGACTGAGATCCGCCAGAAATTTCGACAAATGCGTTAAACTGATTTCCCCCAGGTAGACCCGGTTCTGCGCGCTGCGCAGGCCATAGGCAACGGACAGCTGGCCATTGATCACCGACAAGAAGGTTTTTGACCAGATCGGCGTAGACCCTTGGTGCAGGTTTATAAAGAGCGAGTTAGCGCGCAAATTGATGTTTTTCAGATCGGCCAGGTGTTCGGTTTCGTTGGTCGACAGGGCAACCAGCGATACGCGTCCATCGGCTTCGATCCGGTAGAGGCTGTTTAACACGCTGCTGGCGCCGATCATTGCCTGGTAATGTTGTTGCAGTTCGAGGTCGGGTAATGAACTTTGTTCGCTCATGGCGGCTGTCGCACGAACAAGGGTCGCCGCCGTGTTGAGGTGTTCTTCAAGCTGCATGCCAAGAGCCTTGGCCAATTGGGTTTGTTGTTGTTTATTTTCAGCAAGTAAACGGGGGGTCAGCCAGAAGAATCCGAGTAACAGAACCAGCGCAAAAGGCAGGGAAACAGACAAAATGGCTTGCAAGGTCAAAATGCGCCGCAGGGACAGGATCATAGTCTTCACTCCACCGGCAAATACTGGCCATTGTGAACTCTGGCGATGAAGCTGTTGCGGTCGGCGTCGCCAAAGCGGTTGATCGTTAACCGCTGCTGTACCCCCTGAAAGTTTTTCTGCGCGATTATTGCCTGTTTAAGGCTTTGGTCAGCGCCCCGTATTTCGAGGGCTTCCAGGGCGACTTTGGCCGCATCGTAGCCTGCCAGGCCGGCAAAACCGGGTTCCTGTTGAAAACGCCGACGATACTGGTCGAGGAATTTTAAGTAGGCTTCACTGCGATTGGTGCGATCAAGAAATTGCGAGACAATAGCATCTTCGGCTGCGGGGCCGGCCAGTTCGACAAACCGTTCGGTCGATGCCCATTCCGACATGGCGACAATTTGTCCGGCGGCCAGTTTGTGAATCTGCTGGCAGATGAGCGCCGAATCAACAGCGTTGCTGATAATCAACAGGCTGTCGGCGCCGGTTGCCAGCAGTTCTTTGACCAGGGGAAGAAAGACCGTGTTCGGCCCCGATCGAAAGGAACGCACCTGTAATATTTTCCCGCCCAGGTTTGAGATGGTGCGTTGAAAATCCTTGGCCCAGCTTTCGGTATAGGCGGCGTTGTCAGCATCGTAGATGACACTAAAAGTGCGCAAGCCAAGTTTTTCGAACTGGTAACGCGCACTTTTTACGGCATAGACCGAAGTGTCGGATACAACGCGCAAAAAGTTATCGTCTTTGCCGGTCAGGTCGGTGGCGGTCACCGTGGGGCTGAGCAAGAGACTTTGCGACGCATTGATCTGCGGCAGCATCGCCATGGCCATACTGCTGGTCATGGGGCCGATAATCAGCTCGATATTTTGCGCGATGAGTTCGTCTGCCACTTTCCGAGCGGTTTCCGGACGTTGCTCATCGTCGCGGATGACCAGCGCGACTTGTCGCCCCTTGATACCGCCTGCGGCATTACGTTCTTCGACGGCCAGCTGTGCGCCGTTGCGGCCGGCCACCCCTAAATCTGCGACCCGGCCCGAAAGCCCGGCAACAAATCCCAAGGGGTAGGGTTCTTTTTTCTGACAGGCACCGAGCAGTAAAACCGGTAGCACCAGGCATAAAATAATCGTACGCATCAGGAGTCGCCTTCGGGGTGGCCGCCTTGTGCTTTTTGCAAGACGTCCTGGAGGGTGCTCAGCTTATAAGGTTTTTGAATAAACCCGGCCAGCCCCTTGCCGAGGAAATGTTGGCTGACTTCCTGCTCGCTGTAACCACTGCTCATGATCACCTTGATATCGGGATCAAGCCGGCGCAGCTCGCGGAAGCATTGTTCGCCATCCATTT
>JAACTI010000291.1 GCA_009993495.1 Deltaproteobacteria bacterium
ATGTCTGTTTTGTCTTAATCCACTGCGTTTTCGTGATTTTGCGGTTCCAAAAGCCGTTTTTAGGTTTAACGGTCGGACCCTTCTGCTTGTCGAATTTGACCCGACACGCGCGGAACTTAGAGCAACCCCCCTTGTCAACCTTGGCGCTTCTGATTGGTTGACTTAGCGCCTCGCCGGTGATAGTTTCGGCTTATGACCGAGGAATATTTAAGCCTCAGAATGCGTTCACTGCGGGCGGGTCGGCATATTTCGGGGGCCGAACGCTTGATGAACGATATGACGCAGCTGGAAGATGCGGCCCTGGCGATGATTGAGCGTGCTTTGGCGCATCCGCGCGGACGGGCCGATCGGGTGGTGTTGAAGGTTGAGCCGGTGGCTGAGGCCTCTTTGCGTTTTGCCAAATTATTGCCGGTGCAGACTAACGAGGTTGCCGACTGGCAGCAAGGGCGGAAACTTGCGGCGCGCCTGCTGGTGGCGGACGGGCTTGATTCGACTCTGGTTGACAAGGCTATGCAGCAGCTGGCCAATGGTCCGGCTCCCGGCGGGCAGGTGATGCGCGGCGCCATGCTGCTGGATACGGCCAGCGGATCGCGGCTTGAAAAAGACCCGGCGCGCGGGGTGCGGGTCTGTCGCATGGATGTCAACCCGGCCAAACAGGCCGAAGTTTCTGCCTGGCTTGCAAGCCGGGGGTTAAGCAATCCACGCATCCTTGAAGCCTGGCTGCTGGCGAGCAAGGTGGCTCTTTGTCCTGAGATTGTGGCGGAACTCTGCTGGTCGGATGATCCCGATTATTTAACCGGTTATGTGGCTTCTGCCGCGGCTGGTTATCAGCGTATCACCCGCCTGAAAAATGAGCGTGATCCCATGGGGGGGCGGATCTTCTTCGTAAAACCCGGCGTTGACCTTGGCGCCCTGGTGACTTTTCTCGAATATCAACCGTTACTTTTTTCCGACCCCGATTCTCCGTAGTCGTTGGAAGCTTCCCCTTATGAAAAATATTCAACAGCAACTGGCGGCTCTTGATGCCCAGCAGATGCGGCGTTTTTTGCGCGAAATTGAATCGGCCTCGGGCCCGCGGGTGCAGTTTGGCGGACGTGACTATCTGCTGCTGTGCTCCAACAATTACCTTGGCCTGGCTGACCATCCGCAGCTGATTGAAGCCAGTTGTCGGGCAACGCGTGATTTCGGCACGGGCTCAGGCGCCAGTCGGCTGGTGTGCGGCAGTCTGAGTTTGCATCACCGCCTCGAAGAAGCCCTGGCGCACTTCAAAGGCAGCGAGTCAGCGCTGCTTTTTAATAGTGGGTATGCCGCCAATACCGGCATTCTTCAGGCCTTGTATGGTCCGGACGATCTCATCTTTTCCGATGTCCTCAACCATGCCTCGATTATTGACGGCTGTCGCCTCAGCGGCGCGCGGGTGCTGGTTTATGCCCATAATAATCTGGCCGCGCTTGAGGAGTTACTCGAACAGGAAAAGCCCCGGCGGCGTGGACGCTGGTTGATTGTCAGCGACGGGGTTTTCAGCATGGATGGCGACCTGGCCCCCTTGCCCGGACTGGTGGCGCTTAAGGAGCGTTATGATGCCTGGTTGATGATTGATGATGCCCACGGTGGCGGCGTACTGGGGGCCGGCGGGCGTGGCACCGCCGAGCATTTTGGCTGTCTGGATAAAATTGATCTGCACATGGGAACCTTCGGCAAGGCCCTGGGCAGCTATGGTGCTTATCTGGCAGCCAGTCGTGCCGTGACTGATCTGCTGATTAACCGCGCCCGTTCGTTCATTTATTCAACCAGTCTGCCGCCGGGGGTGGCGGCGGCCAACCTCGCCGCCCTGAAACTGGTCGATAGTCCCACCGGCGCCCACTTGCGCGCCCAACTGGAAAGCCACCGTCGGCTTTTCGCCGGGCGTCTGAGCGCCGCGGGTTTGAACCTGTGCGGCAGCCAAACGCAGATTGTCCCAATTTTAACTGTGAATCCCGAACCAACCATGCAGGCTGCTGCCGCCTTGCTCGACCATGGGATCTTTATCAGTGGGATTCGTCCGCCGACGGTTCCTTCCGGCACCTGCCGCTTGCGGGCCACCCTGATGGCCAGCCATGATCCGCAGGATATTCTCGCTGCCGCCGATACGATTATTGCTCTGCTCGCATCGGGAGGGGCGAGGTGAATGAAGAAATTTCCCTGAAACATTGTCGGCGACAGGGCATGCACTGGGTCGAAATTGGTCAGGGATTGCCCCTGGTGTTGCTGCATGGCTGGTCTATGAGCCATGCGGTCTTTGCCGAACTTGCGGCGTGTTTGCAAAATGATTTTCGCCTTGTGATTCCCGACCTGCCCGGACATGGTCGGTCGGAAACTGTGGCACCCTCTACCCTCAGTGCCATGCTGACCCGGTTGACCGACGTTTTTGCCCTTGAGTTGAGGGAACCCTTTGCCTTGCTTGGCTGGTCCCTGGGGGGACAACTGGCCCAGCACTGGGCGGTTGCTGAAGCGGCGCGTTTGCGGCGGCTGATTCTGCTGTCAACCACGCCGCGCTTCTGCGCCGGGAACGACTGGCTCCATGGCTTGCCCGTCGGCGCACTGCGTTTGCTGCGGCGTAATCTGCAGCAGGCTTATTTTGCGACCCTGGGCCATTTTTTTGATGAACAATTTAAGACGGAAGCGCTGTCGCCTGCACGGCGGCGGGAAATCTTAGCGTTTGCGGTGCGTCCGGTGGGCCCGCCACCCTTGGCCCAGGCCCTTGAGAGCCTGGATCTTCTGGCCCAGGCAGATTTACGCCCCTTTAGCGCGCACATTCAAACCCCGACCCTGGTGATCCATGGTCAGGACGATGTCATTATTCCCCATGGTGCGGGTGACTTTCTCGCGGCCCAGATTCCGGGGGCGCAAATGCTGAGTCTGCCCGCCACCGGCCATGCCCCCTTTCTCAGTCATCCAGAACATCTTGCCCGCTCTATCAGAAAATTCTGTTATGACGCTTGATGCCCAAAGTCTGCTTAAAACCCAGATTCGCCGAAATTTTTCCTGTCATGCGCGTGAGTACGAACGCTATGCCCAGGTGCAGAAATG
>JAACTI010000296.1:0-223 GCA_009993495.1 Deltaproteobacteria bacterium
TAGATGAGAACATAGGAAACCCAGGACATTTTACGTCGAAAGAAACAAATCATTGACTCCTCCTCGCCAGAACATAACCTAGAAAAATTGACTACTAGCCGCTGAATTTAAAAAAGAAAAAAGGACTCGCCCCTGCCGTAAAACCTTAGGCAGAGACAAGCCCTTCGACCTGTCGGGCACAACGCACCCTCGCTTCCCTCTGCGTATCTATAAAATTGCGTTT
>JAACTI010000296.1:344-3395 GCA_009993495.1 Deltaproteobacteria bacterium
TCGGAAAAAAACATCATCGGCTCCCTTTCAGTTGACCTTGGGCCGTTAAATCATCGCGGCCGGGAGGCCGCTCCCACAAATCGAGGCTGCCCCCACAACCATTGGGAACACAGGGGAAGAAGATTACTCCTCTCTCCTGTAGGAGTGGCTCTCCAGTGAGTAGCTTTCTGTGGGAGCGGCTTTCTAGCCACGATCAAACCCACTCCAGCAGAGAGTAGCCCAAGCATCTGGCAAACAAGGGTTTTTCAGATTCAACTGTCAATAGTGGTAACGGCACTGGGCAATAATAACCGCATCATCGGTCAACTTGTAAACAAGCCGGTGTTCGCGGTCGATGCGACGAGACCAGTAACCCGACCAGTTGTGCCTCAACGGCTCGGGATCACCTATTCCCGCAAATGGTGTCCGCTGGATTTCGCGAATCAGCGTATTGATGCGCCTGACAATCTTTTTATCTTTCTGCTGCCAGTAAAGATAGTCGTCCCAAGCCTGCCCTGCCCAGGCCAATATCACGGGTCAACCAGATCGCGCGCAGCAAAATTTCCGGCCTCGATCTCGGCAATCGCGTCGTTCAATCGCGCTGCATTTTGGGGACTCGCCATCAGGTAGGCGGTCTCTTCGTAGGCATGAAAATCTTCGAGGCTGATAACCACCGCCGGTTTGCCGTTCTGACGGGTAATCAGTACCGGAACATGGTCATCATTGACCTTGTCCAACGTCTTCGCCAGCTGCGTCCGAAAAATCGAGTAACTCATTGTCTCCATTTTGTCACCTCCATACGTACAAATCATTGTACTTAGAGAGGCAGCTGTTCGCAAGAAAATTTAAGGTCACCCAAGACCGATGGAAGTGGCTTTCAGCCGCGATTAAACGGGGATTTGATCGCGGCCGGGAGGCCGCTCCCACAAATAGCCCGATAGAGACTGCCCCCACAACCATTGGGAACACAGGGGAAGAAGATTACTCCTCTCCTGTGGGAGTGGCTTTCCAGCCACGATCAAACTGCAACAGGCTGACAACCAGCACCCTTGACCATTTTTGCCGAGATTGACTATGATGCCGACAACGAAAAAGGATTGGAGTTTATTAAATGATTGAAACAATTGAAGATATTCCGCTGTCAAATTTGACGGACAGCCGTTTCTATAACATTACAAACCTTGAGACAGAAATCCTGGCCGACCAATACTGTCAATCGTTGCTCAAACATTTTCATCACTGGCTGTTGCAATCCAGACAGTATGCCCCCCTCAAGGCCGGACAGCTAGCCGCCGGAGCCGATTATTTTCTGCGTGAATTTCTCATCGGATCCCGCCGCATGAATATTTTCTGCATCACCCCACGCCACATCAGACAATTTGGAGGGAACTGGTATATTGTGCAGAATCTCGAACCGAATATGGTTGAACTGAAACCTATGCTCGACGGCGCCGCACATTTTTATCATTACTGCGCAGAACTTGAGATCATGCCATCCCAACTGGCGACTGACATAAAACGAGAAGCTGGCGAAATAGATTACTACCGACAGCGGATTGAAGACTTTCACGCCCTGACCGACAACGGCTATCACGCCTGGGAACAGGCCTGTACCCTCAAACGATGATGAACCTAACCAATCCCAAAATTCGTGCCGCCGCGGTATCCATCAGCTCCGCAATTTTGCTCGCAATTATCAAACTCTTCTTTGCCTTCACCAGCGGCTCCATGGCCGTGCTGGCTTCAGCGGTTGATTCATTGCTCGATATTGTGATGTCGGGGGTTAATTTTGTCGCGATTCGTCACGCCGAGCAGCCTGCCGATGACAGCCATCCTTTCGGGCACGGCAAGTTCGAAACCCTGGCCACTCTGTTTCAATCTCTGATTATTCTTGCAACCGGTGGCTGGATTATTTTTGAAGCAGGTAACCGTCTCTACCACGGGCAGACAACGCTTAAGGTTGATCAGGGGTTGGGGATTCTGGCCTTCGGTGCCCTGGCCGCCTGGGGAATTTCATCCTACTTAAGTAAAGCCGCCAAACGCACCGAGTCCTCTGCCCTAGCCGCCGATGCTCTGCACTTTCGCATGGACATTTTCAGCAACCTGGGGCTGCTTGCCGGGATGTTGCTGATTCGCCTCTTCGACTTGCCCTGGCTGGATCCAACCCTGTCCATTCTGGTTGCGGCTTATATTCTGTCCGAAGCCTGCAAATTGGTCCGTCACGCCCTGTACGACATGCTGGATCATGAGCTGCCGCTCGAAATCAAGGAGAAAGTCGAAAAGGTTATCGAGGGACAAAATATCCTGCACGCTGGCTACCACAATCTGCGCACCCGGCGGGCCGGTTCACGCAAAATCATGGATTTTCATTTAGAAGTCTGCCGCCATATGACCGTCGAAGAGGCCCACCAGATTGCCGACAACCTCGAAAAAGGCATCGAAGACGCCATCCTCGGCGCCGACGTTACCATCCATGTCGAACCCTGCGCCGAAACCCATTGCGCCGGAGCCAGCAACTGTCCACGTGAAAAATCACGCATCGTATGAGCTGTTGACATGCTTGTCTCGCGCAGAGCCGCAAAGTCGCAGAGAAGTTCAAAAGCGTAATTTAACGCTCAAGGCCAGAGAAAATCCCAAAAAGTCAGGTTAAACCCTCAGCATTAAAAAAGGTCTTTGCCTTTCTCTGGGTCTCTGCGGCTGGTGCGCGAGCGGCCCTTGACTCTCAAGGCTCATTTTCACGCCAAGATTGCTGAACCCTCAGAAAAAGTAATGCCAAAGCAAATCAAGGCGACCACGACAGATGAGTTTTTTACCCGAAAAGCGCATAATTTCACGCACTTTTTCGCGATGGCCAGGTCGGTAGCAATGGACTTGGCAGTGCTTACAGCTGGGCTTGGGGTCGAGGGGGCAGCGCCTCCGGCGCTCAAAGGCATAGGTGAGGAATTCGGCACATGCGGCGCAGTAGTGGTAAGAGTCTGTGGCGGGCAGATCAAGATCAGCCTTGACCAGTGCCCGCCCCGCATGATGATGTTTGCAATAAATTTGGGTAAAAAGCGCCAGAAGACGCAGGTC
>JAACTI010000297.1 GCA_009993495.1 Deltaproteobacteria bacterium
GAAAACCGAAGATTTTTATGTGGCTGAAAGACGTGCCGAAAAGTCAGAACAGGCCAAGGAGCGCCTGCAGGAAATCTTGGGGCCCTACGGTATCATCATTGAGCGGGTCTTGACCAAAGATTATCGCTTTAATGTGGAATACCAGAAGGCAATCGAAGGCAAAAAAATTGCCGATCAGATGGTCGAAAAGAACAAATCGGCCCAACATGCCGCGCTGGAGGAGTACCGCAAGGAACTGGAAAGGGCCAAGGGCGAAGTCAACAAATTGGTTGCCGATGCCGATGGCGTTTATGCCAAGGCCCAGATCGAAGCCGATGCCTATTATGAAAAACAGAAATTTCTCGCCGACGCCATTGAGGCCGAAGGCCGGGCTGAAGCCCAGGGGATAGAGCAAATGAACAAGGCTCTGGCCGGGGCCGGTGGCGAAACCTTGGTCAAGCTTCAGGTTGCTGAAGCCCTGCAGGGCAAGAAAATTATTTTGTTGCCGGTTTCTGAAGGCGGGATGAATCTTAAAACCACCAATATCAACGAGTTAATCAATACCATGGGGGTCAAAGCCCTGGCGGCACCGAAGCCGCAAGCGACCAAGTAACGGGCGCTTGTCTTGAGTTTGAAAGGAGCAGGGCCGCCGTCTGATTAAGACGCGGCCCTGTTTTTCGGTCAAAGCAGGTTTTTCATCCAGCCCAGGGCCACAAAGGTACCAACAGCCGAACCGATAGACGAAAACAGGAACACCAGCATAATGCGCGCCAGGCGGTTGTACCACCAACCTTTAAGGGTGATGAGATCGTCGCCGACATGTTCCATGTCGCCAACAGTGGGCGCGGCCACAAAGGCTTGGACTGTGGCGGTAACAAAGCCGGCCCCAATGGTGGGATTCAGCGAGGTGAGGGGGGCGGCAACAAAGGCCGAAACAATGGTGATGGGGTGACCCAAAGCAATCAGAGTGCCCAGGGCCGACAATAAACCATTCGCCAGCACCCAGACGATGGCGGCGTTGGCAAGTTTTTGATGATCGCCAAGAATAAGCCCGCCGATAAATAAAATGACAACCAGCGCTGGAATCAGCCAGGGGATGATTTTAGCCAGGGTTGTTTTTGCGGGAATGTTACTGATTTCGCGAATAGTTTCCTTTGAGATATCGGTCTGAATTTTGGCGATAATCCCCGGCAAATGGGCTGCTCCGACCACGGCGACAACCTTTTCGCCGGGGGCGTTTTTGATATGGTAGGCCATGTAGGTGTCGCGCTCATCGACCAGAATCGTTTTGACCGCGGGCAACAGCTTGCCCATTTCTTCGAGCATTTGTGAAAGGCTATCCCCTTCACGCAGTTTGGCCAGTTGTTCTTCGTCAATCTCCTGCTTTTCAAACAAACTTCCGAAAAGTGCCGCCATGACTTTGATCTTGTTCCAGAAGCCCGCCTTGCGCCAGGTGCGCAGTAGGGTGGTGCGAATGTTGCGGTCAACCAACTCAACGTTCATGCCGGCTGCAGTGGCTTTTTGCGCCGCGGCGGCCAATTCGGCCCCCGGCTTTACCCCGGTTTGTAACCCCATTTTTTTCTGATAGCTCGACAGGGCCAGATTCGCGAGCAGAAAAGGCATCTGGCCTTTTTTTATGACCTCTTTAATATTGAGGGACTCCCAGCTTTTCTGGTTGATCAGCGACTGGTAGCGCTGTTCGTCCAGTTCAACGCAGACGGTATCGGGCTGGTGTTCATCAATGGCCCGAATCACCATATCGACGGATTCCTGAGAAATATGGGCCGTGCCGATGAGAATAATCTGGCGGCCATTCAAGGTCAAAATCATGGGTTGACCCTGGGGGGTGGTTGCGTCAGTTTTCAAGGCGTAATCCTTTGAGTTGTTTGAAGCGGCGACCTTTGGGCGGCGCATTCTAGCACGAAGACCCTGCGGATCCGAGACAAAAAAATATCATCGTCCTGGGCGGCTTTTTTGGTTATTATTTCTCCATGGAAACAATTGATAGTTTATATGCCGGATCCGTGCAGCTGGTACAGGCCCGCAAGGGGTATCGTTTCAGCCTCGATCCGCTACTACTGGCTCATTTCGCCAGTTTGCCCCCGGCGGGGCCGGTGCTTGATCTGGGTTGCGGCTGTGGCATTCTGGCGCTGTTACTGGCCAGACGCCGCACCGATATCCATGTGGTGGGCTGGGAAAGGCAGCCCGCTCTGGTCGAACGTGCGAGGCGCAGTGTGGCGCTGAGTCGTCTGACCGAGCGGGTCGAGATTGTCGAGGCCGACCTGCGTCAGTATCCCACGCTGGCAGTCGCTGAAAGTTTTGCCCTGGTGGTTGCTAACCCGCCCTACCGCACGCCAGGCAGCGGGCGGATTGGGCCAGATGACGAACGTGCTGCCGCCCGCTTTGAATTGTTTGGCAGCTTGGCCGATTTTATCGCGGCGGCTGCTTTTGTGTTGGCTCCACGGGGCCAGTTTGCGGTCGTTTATCTGGCAGAGCGCCTCACAGAGCTGCTCGCGGAAATGTCGCGGGCGGGGTTTGCGCCCAAGCGCTTGCGCATGGTTCATGCGCGGCCGACGGACGGGGCAAGAATGGTGTTGGTTGAGGCCTGCAAGGGAGCTGCTGCGGGGCTGGTGACTGAGCCGCCCCTTTTTGTTTATCAATCCCAGACCCGTTCGCGCGAGTACAGTGCCGAAGTGCTGGCCTTGTATGACCCCGCCCCCTCAATTCCCGTCTGACACTTCTTGTTTGGCTTTGTTGAGCTGCTTTTGGTGGGTGAAGAGCCGCCGCATGCCCTCTTTTAACTCAGGGTCGTGAATGGCGACGATGCTGTCTTCAATCGCTTGTTTTTCTTCAGCACTTAAGGTTTGAGCCTGCCATTTCGGCCCGCTGGGTGGTGGCGGTGGTGCCACCGGCAGGGCCTTGCCGTGGCGCAGGTAAATATCTTCGATGTCGCAATCGGGCAGTTGGGTGTGAATTTTTTTCAGAATTTGCGGCTTCAGCATTTGCAATTGCTGCATCCAGACCGGGTGATCAACGAGGACTTCCAGGGTCTTGTCCCTGATGCGCAGAGGGCGGGCACGGCGGGCAATCTGCTCACCGACGACCCTGTCCCAGGCCAACCACACCTGGTAACGCGGTAACTGTTCGTCGTATCCCGCATTTCCCAGAACCTGTTTAATTAAACCGGAAATTGCTGCGGCTTGTTTCAATGGTGGGCGTTTGGTGCGGGTCATGATTGGCGACGGCGCAGCCGCGCTCCGATAATCTGGCCTGCCACCGCGCCCCCCAGGGTCAGGGGGATAATTGTCCAACTGAAATCAAGGATCAGGCGCAGGGCAATGATAAAGGGGATCGACAGGTGGATCAGCACAAACCAGCGCAGGGAAAATTTGCGGCTGGTTTCACGCAGGTAGCCCAGGGGCAGATTGCTGCCAAAGGCGAAGACCAAAAGGCCGGTCAGTTGCAGGGCACGATCGGGAGTCACGGGCGAGTGGTTCCTTTCTTTGTACGAAATAATGCGGCAAGATAGCATGGAGCCGCGTTCAGATAAAAGACTGAAGTATCTTTTTCGTTCGGTAGCGTCAGACCGAGGTTTCCATTCCACGGGCTGTATAATTTCTATTGGCCGAATGAGGATAAAATTGTAGACACTGGGCCTTAACCCGCCGGGAGTTGGTGCAATCTGCCGCGATTCTCCTTGCATCCAGGGTTGACTCATGGCAGTATCCCGCGCTTGAATGTTGCAAAGGGAGTTTTGAACGTGGTCAAAGACGGTGAGCTGGTGGCTATTTTTCATTCGATTCATCGCGTGATGAAGGCCGAAAAAATATTAAAGCAGGCACAAATGAGCATTTTGCTGATTCCCGTGCCGCGTCAGCTTACCAGTGATTGTGGTTTGGCGATCCGTTTTGAGGCGAGTCTGCGCGGCGAAGTTGAAGCGACTTTGGCCGCCGCCGGGCTCGAAATTCAGGAATTGCATCAGCGTCAGGCGAAGACGTTTATCTGTCTGAAAGCGCCTTGAATTTTGCCGGGTCGGCTGCTTTTTTCTTGACAGCCTGCGGGTGTCTCCTTATATTTACTCTTTCGTCTTGCCGGGGTGCTTTAGGCCATGTTTGATGGGTTGACAGACAAGCTCGATGGAGTCTTTAAAAAGCTGCGCGGTCACGGGCGGCTGAATGAGCAGCACGTTAAAGAAACCATGCGCGAAATTCGCCTGGTGTTGCTTGAGGCCGACGTTAATTTTCGGGTGGTCAAG
>JAACTI010000298.1 GCA_009993495.1 Deltaproteobacteria bacterium
TTTTTTATCGCGCCTTGGAGCCTTGTTGAGCCGCGATGCTTTTCGGGCTTTTAAAAAACGGGTTGATCCTTCGGAATATGGAGGTGCTCCCTTGATGGGGCTTGCGGGAACCGGCGTCGTCTGCCACGGCAAAGCCAGTCCCTTGGCGGTTGCCATTGCCATTCGCCAGGCGCATGAGTTTGCTGGAATTCGCTTTGAAGAAAAACTGGCGGAATCCTTGTGATTCTATTATGCTGACAACTAGAACCATGTTTTTATGCCAAGGTCAGTTCATTAGCCAGGGAGATTAAATTGTGATTAGAGCAAAAATCAGTGGCACCGGTTCTTGTATGCCGGAAAAGATTTTAACCAACCAGGATATCGAAAAAATGGTTGACACCAGTCATGAGTGGATTTTTGCCCGTACCGGGATTAATGAGCGACGTATAGCCGCTGAGGGCGAATTTACCTCTGATCTTGCCACGACTGCCGCGCAACGTGCTCTCGAAATGGCGGGTGTCGATGCGCAGGAAATTGGCCTGATTGTTCTGGGGACGATTTCCGCCGACTACCCCTGGCCGGCGACTGCATGCATTGTGCAAAAAAACCTCGGCGCAACCAATGCCTATGCTTACGATATTTCAGCGGCGTGCAGCGGTTTTATCTACGCCCTGGCGTCTGCAGTTGATTATATCGTCAGTGGCCGTGGCAAAAAGGCCCTGGTGATTGGCGCCGAAACCTTGAGCCGGATCATCGACTGGAGTGATCGTAACACCTGCGTGTTGTTCGGCGACGGTGCCGGCGCTGTGGTTCTTGAAGCCAGCGACGATGAGACGGGGATTCTTTCCACGCACCTTCATTCTGATGGCAGTTATCTTGATCTGCTCTATCAGCCTGGTTTCGCGACCCGCCATATGCCCAGTGTCAGCGGAATTGAAGCGCACTTGCCCTTTTTGAAAATGCAGGGCAATGAAGTCTTTAAAGTGGCAGTACGCATGTTGACCGAAGTTTCCCTTGAAGCCCTGCATACCCATAATTTGGGCCCTGAAGATGTCTCGCTTTTTATACCTCATCAGGCCAATCGTCGTATCCTTGAAGCCACGGCTAAGCGCATCAAGTTGACCGAGGATCAGGTTTGTATCAATGTGCACAAGTATGGCAATACCTCAAGCGCAACCATTCCGGTAGCCATGGACGAAGCGTGTCGCGCCGGCCAGTTAAAAAAAGGTGATTTGTTGTTGATGTCGGCCTTCGGTGGGGGCTTCACTTGGGGCTCCGCCCTGGTACGCTGGTCAATCCAGGATAATTGAGCATGATTGCATTTATTTTCCCAGGGCAGGGTTCGCAGTTCAGCGGCATGGGTAAGGAGTTGGCTGCCGATTTTTCCGTCGCGCGTCAAACCTTTACCGAAGCCTCCGATGCGCTGGGTTTCGATATGGCGGCGCTGTGCTTTGCCGGCAGTGATGAAGATTTGCGCTTGACCGCCAATACTCAGCCCGCCATCTTAACCACCAGTATCGCGGCCTTGCGTGTGGTGCAGCAGGAAACCGGGTTGGTGCCGGCTTTTGCTGCTGGCCATTCCCTCGGCGAATTTTCGGCTCTGGTCGCGGTTGGCACCCTTGGTTTTGCCGCTGCCGTAAAAACCGTGCGCCTGCGGGGCACTTTCATGCAGGACGCCGTACCGGTTGGTACCGGAGCTATGGCCGCCATTTTGGGGCTGGAGCGTGAAACCCTCCAAAAGCTCTGTACCCAGGCCGCTGCCGGCCAAGTGGTCGCACCCGCAAATTTCAACAGTGCCGACCAGATCGTAATCGCCGGTCATGCAGAGGCCGTTGCACGGGTGATGTTGCTGGCAAAAGAAGCGGGCGCCAAACGGGCTTTGCCGCTGCCGGTCAGTGCCCCCTTCCATTCAGCCCTGATGCAACCCGCGGCCGAGCGTTTGGCCGCGGTCTTGACTCCCTTGACCTTTGGCCCCTTTTCCTGCCCGGTGGTCAGTAATGTTGAAGCCAGCGCCTATGCAGATCCGACGCGGGTTAAAGAGCTGTTGGTTCGGCAGGTCTGTGCTGCGGTGCGCTGGGATGAATCGGTGCTAGCCATGCAAAAAAGCGGAGTGAAGCGTTTTATTGAAATTGGCCCGGGTAAAGTGTTAACCGGGCTGGTGAAACGTATTGCCAAGGATTGTGGTGCCGAACAGGTTGATTCACCCGTCAGTCTCATGAAATTGATCGCCGGCTCCGGCGCTTGACCTCTGTTTCAAGAAGGAAATATCATGCTTACAGGTAAGGTTGCCTTGGTCACCGGGGCTTCACGCGGAATTGGTCGGGTTACGGCGTTAACCCTTGCAGAACAAGGGGCTGATGTGGTTGTCTGTGCCCGCTCTGCCGAATTGCTCACGGAAGTTGCCTCCCAGATTGAAGCCTTGGGGCGCCGTGCCTTGGCGGTAACCGCCGATGTCGCCAAGACGGCGGATATTGAGAATTTGCTTGAAAAGGCCCTTGCAACCTTCGGGCGGGTCGATATTCTGGTCAATAATGCCGGCATAACGCGAGACGGTTTATTGATGCGCATGAAAGATGAAGACTGGGACAGTGTTCTCGATACTAATCTGAAAAGCGCTTTTCTCCTGAGCCGAGCCCTGGCCAAGGTGATGTCCAAACAACGCTATGGGCGCATTATCAATATCTCTTCGGTGGTCGGTGAAATCGGCAACCCGGGACAGGCAAATTATGCTGCCAGCAAGGCGGGTCTGCTGGGGTTGACCAAATCTGTAGCACGCGAACTCGCGCGGCGTAATGTCACCGTAAATGCAGTGACACCCGGCTTTATTGAAACCGAAATGACGGACGCCCTGGGTGAAAATGCCCGTCATGAGTTGCTCAGTAAAATTCCCCTTGGCCGTCTTGGCCAGGCCGAAGACGTTGCACATGCCGTTCTTTATCTGGCCTCCGATCATGCCGGTTATGTCACCGGACAAGCATTGGGGGTCAATGGCGGGATGTCGATGTAACCGCAG
>JAACTI010000103.1 GCA_009993495.1 Deltaproteobacteria bacterium
TAAGTAGAAGTGATCTAGAGCGACTTTCCACTCAGACGCAGATGATTATTAACCACCGCCATCAGACTTTCTTCTTCGAAAGGCTTCACCAAGTAATCGGTGGCTCCCAGGGCAAAAGCTTTTTCTTGATGGTGTTCGCCTGCGCGCGAAGACAGAACCGCAACCGGAGTTGTCCATCCGGGACGTCGTGCAAGCTCACTCAACAATTCGTAGCCATGCATATTGGGCATTTCCAGATCGGTTATCACCGAATCGACCTGCTGAGTTTCGAGAACTCTCAATGCCTCTTGACCATCTGCGGCGGTCAGCACCTGCAAACCATTGGCCTGGAGCAACAAACTGGCATATTTGCGTACGCTTAAAGAGTCATCAACAATCAAGATTCGCGGGGTGCCGGAAGCGTCCCTGGCCGCTGCCACAATCTGCGTTGGTTCACGCTGTGAATGAATCTCTTCGTGATATTTCATTCGCGCCGGGTTGACCACCAAACGCATACTGCCATCACCGGCGAGACTGGTTCCCGAAAAATACGGCAACTGCTGCAAAAACGAGCCAAAGGGCCGAATAACGGTATCTTCCTGACCTAATACCTGGTTGACCAGCATTAAAAGCGGCATGCCTTCTGACTGGGTTAAAATGCCGTGTTTGGGTTCCTGACGTTCCGGCAACTCGAACAACTCGCCCAGATCGACCAGCATCAAAGTATCATCAGGCGTAGCCGCTTTCTCGCGCCGCTTGCGCTCGTAGGCCAGATCCTGAATTTCATTGACCAGCGCCGAGGGGATGACGAAAATCTGGCCGGCAACTTCAAAACGAATAACGTTTATGATGACCAGGGACAGGGGCAAACGCAAACGAAAAGTACTGCCATGCCCCTTGATGGTTTCGACGTCAATCGTGCCATTGAGGGCCGCCAGACGATCCATGACGACGTTCATGCCTACGCCGCGACCCGAGGTGCTGTCGGCTTGAAGTGTGGTACTGAAGCCAGGACGAAAAATCATCTGGATGAGCTCGCGTTCGGTTAAATGGTCGTCCTCGCGCATGAATTTTTTTTCTATCGCCCGTTTGCGAACCTGCTCCAGATTGATACCGCGACCATCATCACTGACGGTAATTTCAACGGTATTGCCGCGCCTTTCGGCCATGAGTTTGATTTTGGCCTTTTCGGGTTTACCCAGAGCAATGCGTTCAGCGGTAGGTTCAATACCGTGGGCAAAGGAATTACGGATAATATGCAAGAGGGGATCGAACAAACCGTCATAAATCACGCGATCCAGCAAGGTTTCGCCACCCAGCACGAAAAGATCGACATCCAGGCCAAGATCCTGGGCCATATCCCGAACCGAACGATTAAACCGCTGGAAGAGGGTACTTGCCGGCACCGTTCGCACTTCCGAGATCCGTTCTTTAATATCGTCGGTCATGCGGTCGAGTGTGGAGATATCCCGGCCAAAAGCGTTAAAAAAACGGCTGAGCCCATGCAGACCCTCGCCAATATCGTTAGTAATTTCACGTAATTTACGGCTGAAAAGATTGAGATCATCGTAACGGTCAAATTCGAGTTCATTAAATTCGCTGATTTGTGATTGATTTTGCAGTTCGGCGGTGTTTGGCATGGTATAGTCGTAGCGATCCGCAAACTGCGTCACTTCACGCAGCAAGCGCTGGCCAATGAAATCGATTTCCACCCGCATATCATCGACCTGATGCACCTGGTCAACCAGGTGGTTTTTTATCACCGTGACTTCACCGATCAGCGCCATTAATGCTTCGATTTTTTCGGCACCAACCCGCAAGCCCGTCGACGTTTCCTCAACCCGGCGCCCTAAACTGCGTCGTTCGGTACCAACAAAGCTGGGTGCTTCGGATTCATCCTCGGCCGAATCGTCGCTGCGGGGTGCGGCAATGACGGGTGCGGTGGTTGGGGCCTTTGCTCTGGCAGAATTTATTGACCTTAAGGCCTCGCCAACGACATCTTCAGGCGCGGATTCGCCGTCGGTTTTATAACGGATTAACGCCTTGATGCTGTCGAGAGCACTCAGCAAAGCCGTGGTCAGATTGGCGCTGATGAACAACTTACCATCGCGCAAAAGTTCAAACACATCTTCCATTTCATGCGCGATCTGCCCAACCGACGTCAGCTTCACCAGATTTGCCGCACCCTTGAGGGTATGCGCGGCACGAAACAATGGTTCCATGGCTTCGGCGTCGTGTTGACTGCTCTTTTCGATGTGCAGCAGACCGGCTTCGAGAACGCTTAGATGCTCAGCGGCTTCTTCAACAAAAAAGAAAAAAATGCTGTCCTGGAGATCAGCCATCAGGAAACTCCTGCCCGGAACTGCTCAATAAAACCCTTAATATCAATCTTTTCTCCCCGATTTTCTTCGGCCAAATCAGGGATTCCGTCCGTCAAAAAGGCCAGGCGTTCACCAAAGGATTCCGCGACCACCAGCTTGCGCATCGCAACATAGTGGGTCGCTTCGCCAGCTTGTAACGCCAGATCAATCAGGGGCAAAACCCGCCCACGAATATTGATCAAACCTCGCACCACCCGCGGGGCCAGGGGGAGTCGAATAATTGCAGGCAAATCAGCAATTTCGACCATGTTGTTGATCGGCAAGTAATAATCGCGGCCCGCGACGCGGAAATGGCAACAGGAAAGACGGCTTTTTTCCAGTTGCCCCTGATTCCGGCTCAGGGTTTCGGCGAGTCTTTGTGCCGTGCCGATGGCCGATTCACGCGACAGGCGCTTGCGTAAACGTTCGGCAAAAGATTCTGTGACAACCGGCGCTGCAGCCGCAACCTTCGCTGGTAGTACAGGCAGGGCATCGCTCTCACCGAAAAAGTCTTCGTCCTCGGCAAAAGGATCAACCTCCCCAGCGGTTCTCACCGCTGCCATCGTCTCCGACGCGGGAAGCGAATTCAGGTCAGATAAAAAGTCGAAATCTTCGGCAAAAGGATCAAGCGCGAGGGGAGAAGAAACCACGGCCTCCGGCGGAAGAAAGGATTCGAGCTGCGGGTCATCGGCAAAAGGATCGCTGTCGGTGTCAGCCGTAAAATTCTGAGGCGACGCGAGGGCAGTGTGTCTGACCGGCAGCGTGGTCGCCAGTTTCAACGCCAGCTCGGCTTCGGCAACCACCCCGACAGGCTCTTCACCTTCGTTACTCACCGCATCAACAAGTAACTTTATGCGTGATAACGCCAGTTTCAGAGCATCGTATTCTACCGCAGAAGGAAAACGCAACGCCTCGAAGTGCCCCTCCAGAATCCCTTCCATCCGGGCACTGAGGGTACAGATCGAATCGACCTGCACCAGGGCGGCGGTCCCCTTCAAGGTATGAGCAGCACGAAATGCAGCTTCCAGATCGGCCAAAGAAGGTGCATCCGTTGGCGCAGATTCGAGGAAATTGTCGAGCAACTGAATTTTACGGGCAGCTTCCTGTAAAAAAACCGGCAACAATTTCTGGCGCATATCATTCATGATTTATCCGACAGCATTAGAAAAGTATGAAGTCAGTGAGTCTTGACGCGCAACAATCCAACCTTGCGCAGTGCATAGCAGATACGTTTGGTTTCCAGAGGTTCAAGTTGACTCAGGGCAATGACCTCACGCAGGGTTTTCTTACCATCAATCAAACCAAAGAGTTCAAGTTCGCGCGGTTGCAGATTGACCGTGTCAAGGGCATCTTCGTTGGTAATTAAACGCACCAGCACCATTTCTTCGTCCTTGAACTCAGAGGCCGCCAGGTGCTTTTCATCCAGATGGCTCAAGCCCTCCATCAAAACACTGATCAACGGAATTCGGATGGTCAGATCCTGGAGATTTGTCGGCAACTCGTCGCGTTCAAGAAAAAAGTTGCCTTCCTTGACATCAAGGGTCGCGCCAAAGGCATCCTGGGCATGCTGACGCAGATACTCCATGAGTTCATCTTCGCTCAGCATCTTGCGCTCAACCAGCACACGTCCGATGGGGATATTACGCGACCGCGCTTCAGCGACACACTGGTTAATCTCCTCGGCGTCGGCGGTCAAGCGGCCGTCCTTTTTCAGCAAATCGGTCAGAAAAATATTGCGACTGCCCTTGCGACTGGCGGTGGCAAAAATGAAATGGCCTTCGGCGATAAAAATTTCGCCGAAAACTTCACGGGAGAAAACGGTCAATCGTCCCGAAAGACGTGAATTATAGGCAAAATTTATCACATCGGGAAGCATGACTTCAGCCAGATCACCACTCAACACCATGCCACGTTTCTGCACCAGTCCGGCCTCACTGAGGGTATCAGACAGCACGTTACGCATGAGCAGGGGAAAATCTTTCTGAAAATACTGACGCAGCACCTTGTCGACAATATTCTCAACCGCCGCAGGTGCCACCCCTCCCGCCCCCAAAGCCACAGTCTCCATTGCGGGTTCCTCCTCCACACTTCCCAACACCTCGACCAGTTTATTGATCAGATCATCCGGCTCGAAGGGCTTGGAAAAATAGTGAACCACCCCAAACTCTTTCTCAAACGCCTCGCCAACCGCCTCACCTTTAGACGAAATCAGAATCAGGGGCACGTTCTGCATGGCCGGATCTTCGCGCAAATGCTTACAGAAACTATGGCCGTTCATTTTCGGCATCACATAGTCGACCAGTATCGCATCGGGTTTGACCCTGCGCGCCACATCCAGCCCCTGCTCACCGTCTTCTGCGGTATGCACCACATAACCCTGCTGACTGAGAATTAACTCGGCCAGTCGCCGCACCGTGGGGGAATCATCGACAATCAGAATTCGCGTTGCATCTGCGCTCATCAAACATCTCCAGCTAAAAACGTACAACTTTACGCCAGTTGATCCTGTACATTGTCAAATACACAGCCCCGACCGCAAAAACCCTGAACAAAATCACGGTTATTAAAACCATCGAGAAAATCTTTAACAACTTAGGAGATTGAAGCCTTAAGGTCAAACAATTTTTAACAAAACCGCGGGCTAAGGAACAAAAGTGATCACTATTCCCCCTACCGAGCCCGGGGCAGCCAAGGAACGGGCATCGGTCGCCCAGAATGGCGACATAAGACCCCAAAAATAGGGATCTCTGACGCGGTAATTCCGGAGCTGAGTAGAAAAATTGACGAATTCCCCGGCGTAGAATCTGATCAATCACATCGCTTGCGACAGATGAAATTCGACCGGCACCAGAACCTCGCTGACGACGGCATGCCCGGCCCTGCGGGCCGGATGAAAACGCCAGTCTTTTACCGCCCTCAGCGCCGCCCGATCAAGAATTCGAAAACCGGAAGAGTGCTGAATATCCAGGTGATTGACCTTGCCGTCACGCGTGACGGAAACCTGCAACACGACTTCACCCCGCCAGCCATTACGGCGGGCAAGCTGCGGATAGACCGGCAAAGGATTTTCCGCATAACGCGGCAAGGCATCACGAAAATCATCAGGCAGGTCAAGGGCAGGAGGCTGACGGGACTCTTGTCCATTTGAAGAAAAATTGTGCGCTTCCGGTAAGCGACTGGTTGGTGTTAGCACCGCCGGGGAAGGTTCCACCGGCTCAAATCTTTTTGCCGAAGGCTTTTGCGCAGGGGCCTGCGGCAAAGGGGGAATAACCAGCTTCGGATCAACAGCGGAAGTCACCTCTGACTCGGGCAAGGTTTTTGCGGCATCCGCGGCCTTAGGTGGCGGCAACAGAACGGGTGTTTTTGACGGTAAGACTTGCACTTGCTCAGGTTTCACCTGCGGCAATAATGACCCTTGGGGCACAAAGTTGGCACGCAAAGCAGCCACCAGCTGCAGCTCATGCTGATGTTTGCTGGCCTCCATCACGGGTAAAAACCCAGGCAGCAGCAATAAAAAGAGATGCAAACTTACCGACAGCAGGCCCCAAAGCAGCAACCACCCTGGCAGACGCTTCTTGTTGTGCAAAAATTTCGTCACAAAAAAATCCATCGGTACCCAGAATAAAAAACCCGGAACTTCTTCAGCACCCAATGCTGACGAATAATGACACAAAACCACAAATGGTGGTTGACTCAAAAAAGTGGTTTGTGGATACTTTGGCCACTGTGGAGGGATCAACGCCTACAACTGAGGCAGACGTCATGTTATCCCGACCCCTCTCCGCCGGCATCATAATGCTTACATTTTTTTTTGTCACGGGGCCTTCCTCCGCCCTTGCTGAGCCCTTAGATGTCGGCCGCCTGCCAAACTTGCCCCGGGTGAAGGTTGAAGCCCCGGCACTGTTCTCCCTCAGCGGTGAAGCCTCTCTCAACCGAACCCAGCTTAAGCTCCTGGCCAATCCCAGAGGGCAAACCAACGACCTGCTCAGGCTTTTTCCCGGGGTGCAACTGAGTGAAAGCGCCTATTCTTCCAATACTGCCGGAGAAATTGCCCCGGTGGCCTTTTCTATTTCCGGCGGACGTGCTGAGGCCAACAACTTTCTCATCGATGGCATGGGCAACAACAGCCTGCTTGATCCCGGACAGAGGGGCAACGACCAGATCAGCGATGTCACCGGGCATGCACAACAATTTTTTCTCGACCCAAATCTGCTTGAAAACATTCGCGTGCTGCGCAGCAATATTTCGGCGCGCTACGGTCAGTTTACTGGCGGAGTCGTCGAAGCCGACACTCTTGCACCCGACACCCACTTTGGTGGCCAATTGAACTATCGTACAACAAGCTCAGAATTGAGTCACTTTCAGCTCGATGATGACAAGCGTGAGAAATTTAAAAATTCCGCAAGCGCAGACAATCAACCGGAATTTGTAAAGCAGAATCTGTCGGCGGTTGTGCACACCCCCATTAACACCCATTCAGGAGCAGTCGTCAGTTATGCCTTACAGCACGCGGCCATTCCACTGCATAATTTTGGCCAGCGACAAACGCAAAAACGCCAGTCGCAGAATTTTTTCGCCAAATATCATAACGACCTTAATTTGAACCACAGCTTGACTGTCTCCGCTCTTTACGCCCCCTATACCGCAGACTATTTCATCAAAACGGTCAAAAACAGCAGCTACGAAATTCAAGGTGGCGGGACACAGTTGAGCGCAAAATTTGGCAGTGAGCATACTCTTGGTCAGAGTTCCCTCGCATTGGCTTTCCAGAAAAGCCACAACAGTCGCAACTCACCGCCCGATTTTTTCAACTGGAAAACCACCCCCACTAAGGACTGGGGAACCACCAGTTTCAGCCGCGAGGGTGGCTACGGCGATATTGACAAGTCGGAACAAAGCCTGATCGCAAACATCAACCACGCATTCACCCAACAACAATTTGCCGGCAGCCGACACGAGATCCTAGGCGGCCTCGAAACCACCTGGATCCAGACCCAGACCCGACGCCCGGAAGCCTTGAATATCTATAGCGCCACACTTGACGAAAATGTCAGCTGCGCAAATGACCAACGGCTCTGTATTGACAATGAACAATATTTCAACAGCAAAACGACCTATCCTACCGATAAAGCCACGGCGGATATTTTGCTGACGGCGATCTACCTCGAAGATGATCTGGCTCTCGGGCGACTGAAGCTGCGGCCGGGCATCAGATTGTCCTGGGATAACTATATCCAACAACTAAACAACGCTCCGCGCCTGGCCGCAGGTTACGACCTGTTCGCCAATGGTCAAAGCCTGCTGATTGGCGGCATCAACCGCTATTACGGCGCCAATCTGCTTGGGGCGAAACTGGTCGAACAGAAACGGCCCTTCGAAAAATACACCCGTGAGCTTGATGAACACGCCATACCGACAGCCTGGATCTTTGATCGTAACGGTTCCATCAGTTACCGACAGAAAACACCCTTAAAAACGCCCTACACCGACGAGTGGACCCTTGGCTTCAAACAAAGGCTCTGGCAGGGTGAACTAAGTTTCGACTATCTGCAACGCAAAGGGCATGATTTGCTGGTCACCAATCGTTATGACGCTGATCCCGATCCGCAGAACGTCAGTTATTTCAAAGAATGGCGCAATGATGGCAAGAGCACCCACCAGGAAGTAAATTTAGGCTGGTCGCGTCAGTTTGAGCGTCAGTTTTTCAGCCTGCACGCCAGCTGGCAAAAGACCAGGGCCAACAGCCAGAGCTACGACGACACCTTTAACGACAGTGAGGAAAATCTGGCGGAACTGATCTGGTACGAGGGGAAAATCGGCACCAGAGAGGATCTCTTGGTTGAAGATTTCAACCGTCCAGTGAGCATCGTGTTGATCTATGCTGCCGAACCCTGGGGAAATTTGCGTTTCAGCAACACAACAAACTACCGCAGCGCCTATAAAACCACAGAAAAAACCGGCGAAATCCGGCAGCTTGATGAACAGACAACGGCTGAAGTCTACGAGAATGTCAAGAACGATCATGCCCTGACATTTGACTGGCATCTGGCCGCAAAAATTTGGCCACAAATCGCCAGTCGCAATGCCCTCTGGCTGACTCTCGACCTGTATAATGTCTTCGACCAGCGCACAAAGCTGGGCAAGAGTGAAAGTGATTACGAACTGGGACGCCAGTTGTGGTTGGGAGCCACATACAGATTCTAAAGCTCTGAGAACTCAACCACCGCCGGACGATGGATAAACTGGCGTCGATCACTCACATTGAAGGAATACCAGCCCGGCTGCGGCCTTTTTTCCAAAGCAAAACTCACACGACTCCCGGAATCCGTCGCTGGCGCTGTCCTTGTCAGCGCCAGGGGCAGGGGTAAAACCTGCACACCGCTGCTGCGACTAGGTTGATAAATCAGCTCCTGATCGACAATAAAACCGGCAATCTGGCGAAAAGCCGCCGGCATCTGCGCCGCCAGAAACGGACGCTGCGGCTGCTGAATATTGACAAAGGTGTAGCCATTTTCGAAATCCGCCAGAACGGCAAACCTGTCTGAAAGCTGAATTTCTCGAACAAACCCGTCAATCGGCAACAACAAAAGCTCGCGGATATTTTTGATATCGGCAATATTCAGCAGTTGCAAACCATTTTCCCCCTGGCTGACAAAAGCAAAATTCCCCCTGACCGCAACCCCAAGAGCCATGGAAAATTCACTCATCGGCCAGAAACGCTCAACCGCAGAAACAATTTGCAAAGGCCGGTTCTGATCAACCTGGGCGATCAACAGCCCGGCGCGCCCCGCAGCGATATAAACCCTGTTCCCTTGCACCGTAAGTTGTCTGGCAGTGTCGCGCAGGGCATGAGTTTCAATAAGCCTGGGTTCATCAGGAATCGAAATATCCACGCGAAACAACAGAGCCCCCTGGCCATTGATTATCAGGGAACGGCCACAAACCACCAGGGCCCGCGCTGGAACCGGCAAGAGCTGTTCGTGAACCAGGCGTGGGTTTTGGGGCTGACTGACATCAAAAACCAGCAGTTGTTTATCGCGCGTAGTTCCATAAAGATAATTTTCCGATTGCGCCAACCTGAGCAGGTCTGAGCCCGTCGGCAGTTGTGCCACCTGGGTCAGGCCGGGCGAGGCGCTTCGGTCAAGAACTGCCAACCCGGCGGAGCCATCAGCAACGTATAACCAGCGCCCATTAGCCACAACCTGGGAAGCAAGCCCCGGTGTGTTGGCCAGACCCAAAAAATGCCGGGGCTGAATTTGCCGAATATCGACAATCTGCACCCCGGCATTGGCCCCAGCGACATACAGATAATTACCGGAAAGCGCCAGTCCACGCGGATCACCGGGGATGACCACGGCCCCCAGGGTTTGTGGTGCCGCCGGATCACGGATATCGACACTGCGCACACCATTCTGATTTTCGCTGAAATAAAGCCGTTCCGGACTAAAAACCATATCGCGCACGCTGCCCAGCAGGGGAATACGGGAAATTCTGCGCAACGCGCCGTCCGCATCAAGGTGCAGAAGATCAATCTGCAAAAAACTGTCACTGGCGTAAATAATTCCCTGATGCACAGCGACAGTTTCGTAACTGCGTTGGGCAGCCAGAGTTTTCACCAGACGAGGATGACGTGGATCACGAATATCCACCAGATGCAGCCCGCCTGTTTGGGCCGCGACCAGCAAGAAGTCTCCAATAAAAGCCAGGTCGCTGGCCTTGCCGTCTAATGCCAACTGGCTGACCAGAAATAATTTTTCAGGATTTGAAAAATCATAAACGGAAAGCCCTGCGCGACTCTCGGCAGAATACAGATAGTGCCGACGATGGACACTGGCCATGGATTCTCCCCGCGTCAACTGGTAACCGCGTCGGGAAAAGTTGTGCTGATCGAAAACATAAATGCCGCGGCGGGCCACACTATAAACAAGCAGATCGTCTTCGGCATCCACATGCCAGACATTGGCCGGACCTCGCAGGGAGCTGAGCTTTTGCGGATGCAAGGGATCTTGCAGGCTGAAAATCTCGGAATCAGCATTCAGGTTCCCCACATATAACCGCTCACCAATAATCTGGATATCAACGGCAGAGCCATCCGTCAGGAGGTTGTTTGCCAGGGCAGAAGGGTTGGTGGTGTCCTGCGTCAGGGAAGCGCTTAACCCCCCATCCAGGCCCCGTCCCTTCAGCTTTAAGCGCAGGGGGAGGAAACCGGGCGATTCGGCTTTAAGCTCTTCCAGAGCCATGGACTCAGGCGTTACCAGAAAAATTTGGTAATAAAGCCCCAATGCGCCGAGAAAAAGCGCATAGACAAGAAACCCCAGTACCGGTGGATTGAGATATTTCATGCCGACCCTCCAGGCGCACCACAGGGCAGGGTTGGTAACGAATTTAGAGGAACGGATTTTTCAAAATCCTGCATGAGTATCTGCCGCAGACAAGGCGTATAAATTTCATCGACCCCGGCAATTTTTTGTACGGAGGAGGGCAGGCTTTTTTGCAGACGTAGAATTTTTGCACAGCGCAGACCCATTTTTTTACTCAGCATGCGCACAGTTTCATCATCCAGACAGCTCGACAAAATAACCCGTGCGGCACTCTGTTGCCCGGCGTTCGCAGAAGCCAGCAGAGCGGCGGCACAAGAAAAAACCTGCACTTCAAAACCCAAATCTTCCAGCAGCTGGGTCAAGCCTTGACGGACAGTCTCCGCGGGTTCAAGCAACGCCAGCGGTGCCCCCTTAAAGTTTTCCGGCAGGCCTGCGTAGGCGGCTTTCAGCCAGGGCAAAGGCAGGCGCACTTCGAAACAAGATCCCTTTCCAGGCAGGCTTTCAAGGCCTAATTCACCTCCCATAAGCAGGGTTAATTCCTTAACAATCGCCAACCCCAGCCCCGTGCCGCCATAAACGCGCGCAATCGATTCATCTGCCTGACGAAAAGCTTCAAAAATCCGCGCCTGTTGGGTCGGCGCTATGCCCACCCCGCTGTCTGTGACCCTGAAAACAAAAAAATCGCCCTCCCCCTGCAGTGTGAGCGCCACCTGTCCCTGTGCGGTAAATTTCAGCGCATTGCCCAACAAATTGACCAGAATTTGCTTCAAACGCTGGCCGTCGCCCGCAACAACGCACATGGCCTGGGGCTCAATTCGCCAGATAAAATCAAGCCCTTTGTGATAGACCCGCTCAGCCAGCAACAGGATCACCTCTTCCACCAGTTGCGACAAATCAACCTCGTGGGTCTGCAAACTTAAATGGCCCGACTCGATGCGCGAAAATTCAAGAATCTCATCAATGTGATCCAGAAGTTCATAACCGGAGTGTTGCACCGCCGCGACGAAATGTTGCTGATTTTTATCCAGTGTGGTGCCCTGGAGTAATTCATTCATTCCCAAGACACCAATCATCGGCGTGCGTAACTCATGAGTCACGTTCGCTAAAAAAGCCGATTTCGCCTGGTTGGCGCTCTCAGCCAACTGCCGTGCTTCCTGCAAGGCGCGCACGGTCTGAGTCAGATCATCCGTTCGTTCGGCGACCTTTTGTTCAAGCAATGCCCGATGTCTGGTCAAGGCTTTTTGTCGCTGCTCTATCTGGCCAAGCATGTTGTTGAAGCCATCAACCAAGAGCCCGATTTCATCATTCGCCTGTTTTTTTCCGCGCAAGCTGTAGTTATTGGTGTGCAGAATAGTTTCGGTCAAACGCGCCAACTGAAGAATCGGTTCAGAAATCGGGCGCTGCAAACGCGCCGATATGCCCCAGGCAAAAGCAACCGCCAACCCGCCGACGCTTAAAACCAACAAAACAATTTCTGCCAGTTCACGGTTCTGTTGTTTGAGATCAGCAAGCAGGTATAAGCCGCCAAGATATTTTTGTTGGTAATAAACCGGCGCAAAAAGCCGCAAGGAGGTTAAATCGTACTGCAGAACAGCTTCAGGCAGTGCTCGCCATTCGACGGGAATACCGGCAGGAAAATCACGACGGATTTTACTCTCCACCAGGGAAAGTTTCGTAACATCAAAGGATTCGGCAAAAGGTTCATGGTTACGGTCAAACAAATAGGCGGCACCAATGGCACTTTCTCTGCGCAGAGACTTCAGCAAACGCCGGCTGGAATTCCGATCAGAATGCAGCAGCGATTCGGCCAGGCGATCGTTCAAAACAAAAAATAAACTTTGCAGATGACGCGAGGTTTCGCGACGCAACTCGAAAAATCGCAGACCGCCAAACGTCAGGCACACCAAGAGCAGCACCAGCAGACAGGCCAGAGTTATAACCACTGAAAGTTTCGTGCGAATCCGGTAATCTTGAATAAAAGAAGGCACAACCCCTCACAGCGCAAGCAAAAGACCCAAAAATTCAGGAATGGCGGTGGATCATAACAATCCCCTTACATAAAATACAGATTTTTTTCGCAGCAGATTCTGCCCTTGCGCTGGAACGGCCTCTGACATATGGTCGTGCCTAGGTTGAACGGTTGCGACCGCCGCTCTTGATAAAATCACCCTCTGTCGACGAGGTTCCAAATGACGTCTGATCTCACCCAGCTTTACAAAAAACTCCAACAGTCGCGGCGCATCGGCGCGACTGAGCTGAACCAGATGAGCCAGGCCCAGCGCCTGGATGTGATCCGTCACGCGCGCGGCAAAGCCAAATACGACATGCTGCTTGACGCCAAAGATGCCGAGACCCTCGCGCCCTTGCTGCATCCCCAGGAAATGTATTTAACCATCAGCGAAATTGGCCCCGAATATGCCGCCGAACTGCTGATGCTGGCCTCCACCGAACAGATCACCAACCTCATTGATCTCGACTGCTGGGAAAAGGATGTCCTCGACGCCACATCAAGCCTGCAATGGCTGGCTTTATTGCAAGAGGCCGGGCCAGATAAGGCGTGCCGCACCCTGGCTGAGATGGATCCTGAATTGGTGGTGATGATGCTCAAAAAGTTTTTGCATATCACCGCCGGACTCGAAGCCTACGACAGTGACGACGACAATGAAAATGCCAACCGCATGGAAGGCATTTACACCATTACCTACGTCAGTGAAGCCGCCGAAAAAATTGTTGGTGGCCTCTTGAAAACTCTCCAGCAAGAAAATCAACTGACCTATATCATGCTGATGGAATCGACCCGCTCAGAGCTGGATTCCGTTCTGGAGGAAGAGGTTTATCAGCAGCGCTCTGCCC
>JAACTI010000299.1 GCA_009993495.1 Deltaproteobacteria bacterium
GTCATGTTTTCACTGGCGGCCTCGACAACAAAATCGACCTCGGCGGCATCCTTGAGATCGGTGGACGGAATCAACCGTGCCAGAATCGCCTCCTTGTCAGCGGCACTGATGCGCCCTTTGGAAAGCTTCTTGTCGAGCAGCCCGGCGATGAAGACCATGCGCTTGTCGATAAACGCCCGGTCAATATCGTTCAGCACCACCTGCAGCCCGGCTTCGGCGGCAACCTGGGCAATGCCACCTCCCATCTGTCCGGCACCAATGACCATAATTTTGCGGATTGCCATGTTAATTCTCCCTGACAGAGGCCTTTACTTAGATCCGCTCAAAAATAGCCGCCACCGCTTCGCCACCACCAATACACAGGGTTGCGAGTCCGTAGCGCCCGCCGCTGGTTTCAAGGCCGTTGAGCAGGGTCGCTACCAGGCGGCCGCCGCTGGCGCCGACCGGGTGTCCGAGGGCACAGGCTCCGCCGTTGACGTTAACCTTTTCGCGGTCGAGGTGCAGATTTTTAATCGCCAGCAGAGTCACGGCGGCAAAGGCTTCGTTAATTTCGAACAGATCGATCTGGTTCAGAGTCAGACCCGCTTTAGCGCAGACACGTTCGATGGCACCAACGGGCGCCAAGGGAAAAAGATCCGGATGCAGACTGTTGGTCGCATAAGCCACCAACTTTGCCCGGGCTTTCAACCCCAGTTTTTTGCAGGCTGCACCGCTGGCCAACAGGGCAAAGGCGGCTCCATCGTTGATGCTTGAGGCATTGCCTGCGGTGAGGGTGCCATCTTTTTTGAACACGGTGCGCAAACGGGTAAATTTATCAAAATCGATCCGTGCTGGTTCTTCATCCTGGTCAATTTGCACTTCACCCTTGCGTCCGGTCTTGACCACCGGCACAATTTCACGCGCCAGAAAACCATTGGCCTGGGCGGCCTGGGCGCGGTGGTAGGAATTGAGTGCATATTCGTCCTGAACCTGGCGATTCAGGCCCTGCTCAGCCACCACCACTTCCGTGACTTCCCCCATGTGACGCCCACTGAAGGGGTCACGCAGGGCGTCATGAATCAGTAAGTCAATCGCTTCGCCATTACCCATGCGCATTCCGTAGCGCGCCTGGGGCAGAGCGTAAGGCGCCAGAGACATATTTTCCATGCCGCCGGCAATTGCCAGTTGATCGTCGCCCAGGCGAATGGCATCGGCGGCCAACATCATAGCTTTCAAGCCGCTGCCGCAAACCTTGTTGATGGTCATGGCCGGAATGCTGTCGGGCAGCCCAGCGGCGCGCATGGCTTGGCGCGCTGGTGCCTGACCCGTGCCGCCCTGAATGACGTGCCCGGCAATAAACTGATCAATCTGCGCGACGGGGATACCCGTACGCGCGACCAATGCTTTAATCACGGTCGCCGCCAGTTGCGGCGCCGGAACCTCGGCCAAATTGCCCCCAAAACTACCAAAGGGGGTGCGCAAGGCCTCAACAACAAAAACATCTGACATGGTTTTATCCTTTCTAAGTTGCGAAAAATGTCGATTCCTGAATCTCTGTCCCGGGCTTTCCCCCTGAGTTGTTTCAGGTGCCTCGTGATCAGCCCCCCAGCTTGGCCGTCAATGCCGGGGCAAACTGTTTAACATCGGCTACCACCAGCACATCGGCCACTTCGCCGATGGGCGCATCCTTGTCGGTGTTGATCGCCAGAATAAATTCCGATTTTTTCATGCCCGCCAGATGCTGGATGGCGCCTGAAATACCGCAGGCAACGTAAAGCTTGGGCGATACCACCTGGCCGGTGGTTCCGACCTGGCGATCATGGGGCGCCCAGCCCGCATCCACCACCGGGCGGCTGGCACCGTATTCGCCGCCCAGGGCCTTGGCCAGAGCCTCTATCATCGGAATGTTTTCCGGTTTGCCGATACCACGCCCGGCACTGACAATGACGTCAGCTTTGGCCAGATCGACGTCCCCGGCCTCAGCTTGTTCGTAGCCGACAAATTCGGTATTGCCCGTGCCACTGACAGCTAATTCTTCAACCTCTGGACTGCCGGCCGGATCCGCCGCCATGAAGGCCCCGGCCTGGAGGGTGATAACGGTTTGAGCGGTGGCGGCTTTGACGGTGCGGCGTAGCTTGGCATTGCAGGCCGGTAGCAGGTAGCCATCGGCGGTTACTGCCACCACTTCGGAAATCTGCGCCGCTTCCAGCGCCAGGGCCAGACGCGGGGCCAGATCCCAACCATAACTCGAATGCAGCAGCACAAGCGTATCGGCCCCGGACTTCTGGGCGGCCGTCAGAATCAGCTGTTTATGCAGTGCCGGGTTGTATTCCTTGGCGGTGGCAACATCGGCGAGATAAATTTTGGCATCAACCTCCGGCAGCTGCGCATGGCTGCCCACCAGAAAAAGTTCGAAGTCGATCCCTTGTTGCCGTGCAAAGCCAATCAGTTCATAGGTGCTGTTAAGTAATTTGCCATCTCTATATTCACCAACCAGTAATGCTTTCATGGTTTTCTCCTGTGATTTTTGTCTGCCGAGTCCGGTCTAAAGCACTGCGGTTTTCTCTTTGAGAATGCCGATGACCTTGTCGACCAGTTCCCCAATGTCACCTTCAAGAATCTGGGCCGAACCTTTTTTCTCCGGGTAGGCCAGTTTCAGGGTCGTCAGGCGGGCCGCCGTGGTCAGCAGCTTAGCCAGGGGAATTTCAAGCAGCTCCTTCTTTTTGGCCTTCATGATATTGGGCAGGGTCGGATAACGCGGGGTATTCAAGCCCAATTGACAGCTGACCAGCAGCGGCGACTTGGCCTTGACCACCGCGCGCTGCCCGCCTTCGAGTTCGCGTCGCAGGGTCACTGTTCCCTCAGCGTACTCAAAACCCACGGCGGTGGTCAGCGCCGGAATCCCCAGCAGCTCACCAACCAGCACCCCCACCTGGCCGCTGCCACGATCCTGTGACTGCATGCCGGTAAAAATAAAATCAAACTCCTGCTGTTTGGCAA